>JANMCE010000081.1:0-16067 GCA_031360915.1 Actinomycetes bacterium
TCGAGCAAAAGCAGCCCCGGTTCGGTCATCAGCGAACGGGCCAGCAGCACCCGTTGCTGCTCACCCGACGACAAGGTGCCCAGTTCGCGGTCGACGTAGCGGGCCATGCCGAGGCGGGCCAACTGCGACGCTGCCTTGGCCCGATCAGCGTCGTCGTAGGTGTGCCACCAGGGCTCAAGGGCCGCGTGCTTCGCTGTCATGACAACCTCAAGGGCTGTCAGTTCGCGACGTAGTTGCGTTGTCAACGATGAGGATGCCACGCCGATCCGGGTGCGTAGTGAGCGCACGTCGGTACGGCCGAGGCGCTCGCCAAGCACGTCGACGTCGCCCGATGATGGATGCATGTACAGCGACGCGATGCGAACCAGGCTGGTCTTGCCGGAGCCGTTGGCCCCGAGCAGCACCCACCGTTCGTGGGGCTGAATCTTCCAGTTGATGGTGTCGAGGATCAGCCGATCGCCGCGAACCAGGGAGACCTTCGACAAACGAAGGGCGGGAATCACGACGGCCCGGCCTGGATCAAGACGACATCACGCACGACGTCTATCTTGACCCAGGTCGGGCTGGTAGAAGCGGTACTTCAGGAACGTTTAGTTGCCAGCGACCGGGACGTGCTCTTCGGCCATCTGGTCAGCGAGCATGGCGGGCAGGTAGTAGTCGCGCAGATACGAGACTCCTTTGCCGCCATTGGTGACCCGGCCATCCGAGACGGGGGTGGGGACGTTGTTGAGCAGATGACGCGCCATGGCGTTCTCCTTTGCGTAGACGACACGGCCACCTTGACCGTGCTGAATTCGAGCTCGCTGGCCCGTAGCGGAGGACGCTCGGTGCTGCGCAGACTGCTATCCGTTTCCTTTTCTGCCCAGGCTGTCTGGGCACAGTTGATGACGATATCGACTATCGGCAGCCACGTCTACTAGTTGACGCGTCAGTCAGTTTTTGTCCGGCGAATTTCGAGGATGGCGTGCAACGCATAGCGTCCGCCTTAGGATTAGCACGGTTGGAAACGTTTCTCGGGCTCGTGGCGATGGTGGCGCTCATCGGCGCGAACGGCCTGTTCGTCGCCGGCGAGTTTGCGTTGGTCGCCGCCGATCGTGGTCGCATTGATTTGGCAGTCGGTCGGGGTAGCCGTCGAGCCGTGATGGTGCGGGCCATGTTCGATCGCTTGAGCCTGTACCTGTCGGGCACACAGCTCGGCGTCACCATGACTTCGATCCTGCTCGGCTTCCTGGCCGAGCCACTCTTGTCCAAGCTGTTCTTGCCGCCCCTTGAACGGTTCGTGAGCGCACGAGCGGCGCACTCGATCGCTTACGTAGCGTCCCTGGTCGTCGCGGCTGTGGTGCAGCTGATCGCGGCCGAGTTGGTTCCGAAGAACGTGGCTGTGGCCCGAGCCGAAGGCACCGCGCTGGTCTTGGCCCCAGTTTTGCGGGCCTATGTCTTCGTGTTCAACCCGATCATCCGATTGTTCCGTGGTTCGTCGGAGTGGACGCTGCGGCGTATCGGGGTGGAGCCGCGTAGCGAGCTGGAGTCGGTGCCAAGCCTCGACGAACTCGATGTACTCATTCGCACGTCGGGGGACCGCGGCACCCTCAACGCCGAAGCAACCAAGCTGCTCACCCGCAGCATTCGCTTTGCCGACAAGACCGCATCCGATGTGTTCGTGCCCCGTCTCGACATCGAGGCTCTCCCGGACACAGCCTCGGCAATCGATCTTGCGGCCGCTGTCGCCGAGCATGGCTATAGCCGCTTTCCTATCTACCACGACGACCTCGATGAGATCGTCGGCGTGGTGCTGGCCAAGACGTTGCTGCGCATCCCGACCGCTGAGCGAGCCACCACGTCGCTGGCGTCCCTGATGCAGCCGATCCTGGCGGTGCCCGAGGCTCAACCGCTTCGTACTCTGTTGATCGACATGCGCAAGCAACGCCGTCAACTGGCGGTCGTGATCGACGAGTACGGCGGCACGGCTGGCATCGTCACGCTGGAAGACGTGCTGGAAGAAATCGTCGGTGAGATCGACGATGAGTACGACGTCCCCGAGCTGACGACTCTGGCTATTACCGAGTCCGTTGGCTTCGTGCTCGACGGCGATCTTGACCCCGACCGCGTTCACGACGAGTGCGGAATCCAGCTGCCGGAAGGTGACTACGAAACCCTGGCCGGGTTCGTGCTCGTGGTCTTTGATCGCATCCCGGAGGCGGGCGACAAGACCGAGTGGCACGGCTGGGAAATTGAGGTCGAGCAGATGGACCGGCGCCGCGTCGCACGCGTCGCATTCCGTCCCCTCGACGCTGATGGAGACGCATCATGAGCCTCGGCCAGATCCTGATCATCGTGGTTCTGCTCATCACCAACGCCTTCTTCGTGGCGTTCGAGTTTGCGTTAGTGGCTTCCCGCCGCACCAAGCTCGACCAGCGGGTAGAAGCTGGGTCCCGTATGGCTCAGCGCGCCGTGTACGCCACCCAACACCTCGGCGAGAACATTGCCGGTGTGCAGCTCGGTGTCGCCTTTGCGTCCCTCGGGCTGGGTGCCGTTGGCGAGCCGGCAATTGGTGCTGCTTTCGAGCATCTCTTCAGTCGATGGATGTCGGCCGATACCGCAGGGATTGTCGGCTTCATCGTCGCGTTGATTGTTGTGGTTTTCCTTCATATGGTCTTTGGTGAGATGGTGCCGAAGAACGTCGCACTGGCCAAGGCCGAGTCGGCGCTCGTGGCGATGGCGCTCCCGATGTATCTGTTCGTGCGCTTGTTCGGCCCGATCATCCGAACGCTCGACGCGGTGGCCACGTGGTTTCTCAAGCTGCTCCGCGTCGAAAAACGGAACGAGCTTTTCTCGGGAGGAACCGCAGAAGAAATCGCTCGTCTGCTTCACGTGTCGCATAAGCACGGCATGATCGAGGGTGACCACGCCGAACTGCTCGCCGGCGCGATTACCTTCAGCGATCGTCGAGTGCGTGACGTGATGCTGCCCCGTGATCAGGTGGAAACCATGCCGGCTGGCTGCGCAGTCTCGGAGGCGGTCGAACGGTTCGCAGCATCGGGCCACTCCCGACTGCCGGTCGTCGGTCGTCATGGTGACATGATTGGATTCGTCCACGCGAAAGACGTGGTGGCCGCCACGGAAGCCGACGGACGCATGGCCCTGGGCGCTGATGCCATCCGCCGCATGCTGGTGGTGGATGACGACCGGCCGCTCGATGAGCTGCTGCTGTCGATGCGCCGCAGCCGAGTCCACGTAGCGCTGGTGACCGACCGCCAGAAGGCCACCGTCGGGATTGTTACGCTGGAAGACCTTCTGGAAGAACTCGTCGGTGACATCGCCGATGAGACCGATCGCCAGTAGGCCCTTTCTACTGCGAGCGGTTGGACCGCTTGTGAAACACTTGGTCGCTATGACGGTATCGGCTGATGTGGTCGTGGTCGGTGGTGGCTCGTCGGGTGCGGTCGTTGCGGCGCGGCTCGCCGCACAAGGTGTCAGCGTCATGCTGATTGAGGCTGGTCCTGACTACGGCGCGCATCGTGACGGGCGATGGCCGACGGAACTGCTTGATGCCCGCATGCTGGCGACATCGCACGACTGGGGCTACACGTCGGGCCTAGTTCCCGGCCGTCAACCGTGGACGTTCGAGCGGGCGCGTGTCGTTGGTGGCTGCTCGTCACACAACGGCGCCATTGCCGCGGTCGGGCACCACTCCGACTACGACGCGTGGGGCCTTGACGGATGGCGTACAGACGACCTTCGCAGCACCTTCGCAGTAGTCCTCGACACGATGCGCGTTCGCACGTATAGCGCGGACGAGGCCGGCCCGTTTCATGCGCGCTGTCTTCAAGCCGCGGCCGGGCTCGGATGGCGGATGGCCGAAGACCTGTGCGACCTCGATGCCAACGACTCATTCGGCCTCGAGTCCGTGAACGTGGTCGATGGGGTGCGGTGGAACACGGCGCTTGCCTACCTCGATCCGGTTCGCCATCTCCCGAACTTCACCGTGCTCGATCGTGCCCTTGTCGACCGGGTGGAAGATCACGCGCACGGCGCGACGGTGCACATGATTCGGGACGGTCAAAGAGCGGAGGTGCAGGCCGCAACGGTGGTGCTCTCCGCCGGTGTGTACGGCACCCCAGCCATCCTGCAACGGTCCGGTTTCGGTGACCGACAACTGCTCGACAAGCTCGGTATCGAGGTGGCGGCCCACCTGCCCGAGGTAGGCGCCAACCTGCACGATCACCCGATGGTGCACGCCGATCGCGAGGTTGGCCCCGAATTGAAAGGATGGATCGACGATGCCGCCGCCATCGGTTTCGTGCCGGAGGAACAGACGCTGGGCAAAGCACTCTCGTCCCAAGCCGTTGATGGCATCTTCGACCTGCACCTGTTCCCCGTGTGCGCTTCCACCCAGACCGTACTCACCAACGGCAGAGCGATGGTAGAAGTGGCCTGCGTAACACCACGTAGCCGCGGTCGAGTCGACATCATCAGCCGGGACCCGGAAGCGGCGCCGCTCATCGATCACGCCTACCTGACCGACCCCGACGACCACGACATCACCGTGCTGCGCGACGGATTGGTGCTGGCCCAGGAGATGCTCAACCACCCTGTGCTGGCTCCGCTCTTGGGGGAGCAGGTCACCGATGTCAGCAACGACGCGGCGATTCGTCGTGAGGTGATGCACTACTACCATCCGGTGGGTACATGCGCGATCGGTACGGTCTGCGACAACCGGGGTCGGCTGTATGGCGCCAGCAATGTCGTGGTTGCCGACGCGTCACTTATGCCGCAGATCCCACGAGCCAACACAAATATCCCGGCCATCGTGATTGGTGAACGCATCGCCGGATGGTTACTCGGCTAGCGGCGCGTCGGCGCGTCCACTTTGACTGAACCTGCGAGCTGGCCGCAGGCCGCTGCGATGTCGGTGCCGCGGTTGTTGCGCACGGTGGCGTTCACGCCGAGCACTTCAAGCCGATCACGGAACTCGTGCACTTTCTTGATGGGTGTTCCGGGCACGCCGTAGCCGGGAGTGGGGTTGAGCGGGATCAGGTTCACGTGTGCCGGCAGCGGCAGATTGCGGCACCGCACGGCCAGTTCTCCTGCGTCACTCTGGCGATCATTCACGCCGTCGATCAGCGCCCACTCAAAGGTGAGTCGTCGGTTGGACGCGAGCAGATAATCGCTGCAGGCCTCCATGAGATCGTTCAACGGGTAGCGCTTGTTGATGGGCACCATGGTGTTGCGCAACGTGTCGTTGGCAGCGTGGAGCGACACGGCCAGGTTGACGGGCAACGACTCGGTAGCGAGACGCCGTATGCCGGGGATGATCCCGACGGTGGAGATGGTGAGATGACGGGCGCCGATACCAAGATCCCGGTTGAGATGCTCGGCCGCGCTCCACACGTTGTCGTAGTTGGCCATCGGCTCGCCCATACCCATGAACACGACGTTCGACACACGGCGATCGAGACGGCGGGCTTTGCGACTAGCGAGCACAACCTGCTCAACGATTTCGCCAACCGACAGTTGCCGGTTGAACCCGGCTTGACCCGTTGCGCAGAAGTCGCACGCCATGGCACAACCGGCCTGCGTGGAAATGCAGACCGTAGCCCGATCCTTGTAGATCATCAGTACCGTTTCGATGAGGTGACCGCCCTCGATCTGGCTGACGAACTTGATGGTGTCCCCGTTGCCACTGGCCCGTTCCATCGCCGGCGTCAACGCAAGGGGAAGTTCGGTATCAAGCTTGGCCCGTAGCGTCTTGGGCAGATTGGTGATCTCACTCGGCTCGGCCAACTGCTCGTAGAGCCCGGCCCACACCTGGTCCACCCGGTAACGAGGCTCGCCCGTGAGGGCGGTGGCGAGGGTCTCTCGGGTGTGGTCGTAGCGGGTCGGCACGGGCATAACTCTATCGGAGGTGGTTTCTGTCACCCCTTCGTTGTCGAGCAGGAGCATCAGCTGACGGGGTCGGTAGGCTCGTTGCGCTATGAGTCCCGCAACCCGAATGAGCCATCATGCCGAAGTCCATCGGGGGGACAAGGGGGCCTGGCTGCGAGCAGCAGTGCTGGGTGCCAACGATGGTTTGTTGTCCACGGCCTCGCTCATGCTCGGCGTGAGCGCGGCCAATGCAACCCGTCAATCGGTGCTGACCGCCGGGTTTGCGGCGCTGGTGGCCGGCTCGCTCTCCATGGCCGTTGGCGAGTACTCGTCCGTCTCCAGTCAACGTGATACCGAGCACGCCGACCTCGACAAAGAGCGCCACGAACTGTTGCACACTCCCGAGGCCGAACAAGCTGAACTCGCAGCTATGTATCGTCAGCGCGGCCTCTCGCGGTTGCTGGCCGACCAGGTTGCGGCCGAACTTTCGGCCGGTGATGCGCTTGCGCATCACGCTCGGGAGGAACTCGGCATCGACCCCGACAACCTTTCGCGACCAACCGAGGCCGCGCTCGCTTCGGCCGGCAGCTTCGCGGTCGGCGCATTCGTACCGTTCCTCATGGCGCTGGTCCTGCCGTCCTCGGCGCGAGCCGTTGCGATCATCATCGCCACCATCGTTGGCCTGGGTGCGTTGGGCTTCGCCGGTGCACGCCTTGGTGGTGCGCCCGTTGCCAAGGCTGCGGCCAGGGTCGTGATCGGCGGTGCCATCGCGCTTTTGGTCGCTCAGGTTCTCGGCAATCTGGTCGGCTCCAACCTCTAAGGTGACCCGATGGCCAAACCCCGCTCGCCCAAAGGCCGCGCCAAGCTGGTTCACGAACGGCTGGCGTTGGAGTACCCGGATGCCGAATGCGAGCTCGATTATCGCAATCCGTTCGAACTGCTGACGGCCACCATCCTGTCGGCACAGACCACCGACGTACGGGTGAACATGGTGACGCCCGCGTTGTTCGCCAAGTACCCAACGGTCGCCGACCTGGCCGCTGCGAATCCGAGCGATGTGGAGGAGATCATTCGGTCCACCGGGTTTTATCAGGCCAAGACCCGCAACATCATGGCCACGGCCCAGCTGCTGCTCGACAAGTATGACGGCGAGGTTCCAACCGAGCGCGAGGACCTCGTCACCCTGCCAGGCGTTGGCCGCAAGACTGCGAATGTTGTCCGTTCGGTGGCGTTCAAGTTGCCCGGTCTCCCTGTCGACACCCACGTGCTGCGGCTCTCCCGCAGGCTTGGCCTGACCACTGAGGAAGATCCGGTGAAGGTCGAGCTGGAGTTGAACGAGATGGTGCCCGCGCGGGAGCGGGGCGAGTTCAGCTTGAGAATCATCCTCCACGGTCGTCGGGTGTGCGATGCCAAGAAACCCCGCTGTCACGAGTGCGTGCTGAACGACTTCTGTCCCTCGAAGCAGTAGCTACACAACAGTGGCGATCGGCGCTTTGTTGTCGTTGGATGTTGCAGGACAACACGCAACGACAACAAAGCTACGGGCGGATGATGGCGGAAATCATGGCCTGGAATTTGGCCTGGGTTTCGGCCAGTTCGGCCAGCGGATCGCTTTCGGCCACGATGCCGCCACCCGCGAACAGGCGCGCTTCGGTGCCCCGAATTTCGGCGCAGCGGATGGCGACGGCGAAAGTGCCGTTACCGTCGGAGTCCAGCCAGCCCACGGTGCCGCCGTAGCGGTCTCGGTCCATGCCTTCGACCGCGGCGATCAGGTCCAGGGCCTCCTGGCGCGGATGTCCACCGAGGGCTGGCGTGGGGGACAGCGCACGAGCCATTTCCAACACGGAGGGCGCGGGCTGCGACAGCCAACCTTCCATGCGAGTGCCGAGATGCTGCACGTTGGCGACGGCCACGATGCTTGGTTCGGCTTCCCAGTCGAGATAGCTGCACCACGGCAGCAGCGTGTCGTTCACCACGTCGATCACCACGCGATGCTCCACTTGGTCCTTCATGCTGGCGATGAGCTCGGTTGCAAGACGAGTGTCGGTGGCCGGATCACCGGTGCGTGGGGTCGTACCGGCGAGCGGATGAGACCGAACAACATCGCCATGACGGGAAAGGAGCAACTCGGGACTGGCGCCGATGAACCCGTCAATCGAGTAGCGGTAGCTCGATCCGAAGCTGGCGCGGAGCCGCCGCAGGATGGCGCGCACGTCGAGCGGTTTGTCGGCCGAAATGAAGATGTCGCGGGCGATGACCACCTTGGTGAGACGTCCGCTCCGGACCGCATCTCGCCCGGCAGTAACGGCGGCCAGGTAGGTCTCGATGGACACGCCCGGTCGCACGCTGAACGAGCCACCGTCGGGCGTCGGCGGCCGGGGCGTCGGCAACGCTGCGATAGCCGCATCAATGTCGCTGTCGATCGCCGTGATCCACACCTGGCCGTCGGCGCCTTTACCAACGACCACTCTGGGCACGACAAACTCAGCCGCAGCGCCGGGGATGAACGGGAGCACCCCCATGGCTACCGGCCCGCAGCCGGGCACGTTGACATGGTCCTCCCGTTTGATCGACGCCAGGAAGTCCTCCACGTGATCGACCGGTACCCGGGCTACCTCGCCCAGTCCGGCCATGCCGACGCCGTCGCGAACGAACAGGAAGCCGTTGCTACCGGCCACATCGTTGAGATCGACCGGAACGCTCAGCGGCCGAGTGACAGCTCTCATCCCCGCGTACCGGTGATCAGCTGCGTGATGCCGCCAGCCAGTAGACGACGATCGCCATCAAGCCACCCGGCCGTTGCAAAACGAGCCATCATTTCAGCCGGCTCAGGCAGGTAGGCGACACTCTTCGGAAGGTACGCGTAGGCCGCACCGTCGGAGAGCAGCGCGCCGACCTTCGGGACGATCTTGCCGAAGTAAATGCCGTGCCCGATCCGCAGAATGGGATTGGGTGGCGTGGCGACATCGAGCAGCGCGACTCGGCCGTTGGGCCGCACCACGCGGGCGATCTCGTCGAAGAAGCCGCCAAGGTCGACAAAGTTGCGCAGGGCGAAGCCGCACGTGATGCCGTCGAGGCTGCAGTCGGGGAAGGGCAGGTGGAGGATGTCGGCCTGCACTCGCGGCTCACCTGAAGTGTCGTTGGCCAACATGCCGAACGAGAGGTCGACGGAGAGGGGACGGAACCCAACGGCTCGCAAATCGATGCACATGTCGCCGGTGCCGCTGGCGAGGTCGGCCACCAGCGATCCTTTCGGCAGCCCGAGCGAACCAATGGCCTGCTTGCGCCAGCGCACGTCGAGTCGAAACGTCATCAACCGATTCACCAGGTCGTAGCGAGGGGCGATCGTGTCGAACATGGCCTGCACGGCGCGCTGCTTATCATCGCCGGTTGGCAGGGTGTCACTGTCCCAGAGTGGCTTGGTCACATTCCTAGTCTGGCCGTCCGCGCGCGAAGCTAGCGAGGCGGCTGCATTGTGTCGGCCAGCGTTGTGACCGATGACCGTGGGGGAGTGTGGCTGGAGTGATCGACTTTTCTTTTCCGCCTGAGGTGGAAGCCGTCCGTCTAAAGGTCCGTCAGTTGATGGACACCGTCGTTCGGCCCGAATGGGATTCGATCGATTCGAGTCAACGGGGCGAGGTCGTCAAGGCCATCGGCCGCTGTCGAAAGATCGCCAAAGAATGGGGCCTGTGGCTACCGCACATGCCCGCCGAATGGGGCGGCATGGGCCTCGGCCCGACCGCCATGGCCGCCGTATCCGCCGAGGCTGCCAAGGTGTCGATTGGGCCGTACGTGCTGAACGCTCAGGCACCAGACGAGGGCAACCAGCACACGTTGTTGCACTGGGGTACTGATGAACAGAAGGAGAAGTACCTCCGACCGCTCTGTGAGGGAACGACCCGCTCGTGCTTTGCGATGACCGAACCCGAGGTCGCCGGATCGGACCCGACGCTCATCAAGACCTTTGCCTATCGCGACGGTGACGAGTGGGTCATCAACGGCCACAAGTGGTTCATCTCCGGCGCCCGCGGCGCGAAGTTTGCCATGCTGATCGCCCGCACCGAAGAAGATCCGGATCTGCCTCAGGCCGCCAACACCTGTTTCATCGTCGACCTGCCATCTGTTGGTTGGGAGCTGGTGCGTGACGTCGAAACGATGTCAGGTGGTCACAACCACTGTGAGATCAACATCCGTGATCTGCGGCTGCCGCACACCAACATGTTGGGTAACCAGGGCCAGGGTCATCTGCTCGGCCAGTACCGTCTTGGGCCGGCTCGCCTTGCGCACTGCATGCGATGGATCGGCCAGGCCGAGACCGCGCTCGACATGATGGTGAAGCGCTCGCTCGAACGCTTTAGTCACGGCTCTCTGCTGGCCGAGAAGCAGGGCATCCAGTGGATGATTGCCGACTCAGCAATGGAGCTCTACCAGTGCAAGCTCATGGTGCTGCACGGCGCCTACAAGATCGAGAACGGCCAGGACTTCATTGCCGAGGTGTCGATGGCCAAACACTTCGTGGCCAACAGCCTGTGGCGCATCATCGACCGCGCCATCCAGGTGCACGGCGCACTCGGCTATTCCACCGACACGCCGCTGGCCGGCATGCTCACCCAGGCCCGCTGGGCCCGCTTCGCCGACGGCGCCGATGAGATCCACCAAATGCGCATCGCCCAACGCACCATCGCCGCCTACAAAGACCACGGCTCCACCCGCACCGCCACCGGCAACTTGCCTCTGTAGCTCGCGTCCGGTTTAGTCGGGTGTCTGCAGCGGGTTGGAGACACCAAGACCTTGGCGCTGTGCCGCTTCCATGAGTCGGAGATCGGCAGTCGCAAACACCGTGGCCTGTGCCGCGATCGCAGCTGCAAGGTGAACTGCGTCGTACCCACGCAGACCTTCGCTTTCGGCGAGATCGCCAGCGGCGTACACAACCGGTGTCGCTACAGGCACGACAGTAATCTGCTGCCACGCGTCGTCCAGTTGCGCTTTCGAGGTGCGCAAGGCAGCCATGTGGAGTCGTCCGTTTCGATGTGCGGACGCGAGCGCTGCTCGCGCTTCGGCGTAGCCGATCTCGGCACACACGATGTGCTCGGACTCAATCCACAGACGTTCGACGGCATCATTGCCGAGCTCGTCGTCCACGAAGAGCTTCAGGAGGACCGACGTGTCAAAGTAGGTGATCATTGTCGTTGCTGGGCAACGACCTCATTGAGTGGCATGCCCGGAGCAAGTCGCACCCGCTTTGACGGCAGTCGTCTTTGAGCTTGGAGCGGAGGGACAACGATTCCAGCTTCCACGAGCAAGGCCATCCGGTCCACGTCCGGGGAGATCGAGGTGAGCCGAGCGATCGGGCGACCGTGTTCGGTGACGGTGATCTCTTCACCGGCTTTGACCCGATCGAGAAATCCGCTCAAATGGTTCTTCAGTTCGCGTATGCCTACGTTCAATCGAACGGGCGTTGTAGCTGCACTCATGAGGCCATTGTAGCCACACCGGCCGCAATGTGGCAACGGGTGTTCGGCATGGCCCGTTACCGCATGATCTTCGGTCCGCGCATGTTTATCCGGCAGGCCGCGGGCATAACGGCGGACGGGTCGAACAGCAAGCTCACTCTGTACCCCAGTCGAGTGACATCTCAACCTCGCCGTCCGACTCGAGAGATGTGAGCAAGCCAGAGTCACCCGGGGGCGAAGCGACCAGGACAGCAAGCCAGTCGCCGGGGCTCGCCGCTAACTCTTTGGCCCAGCGGTAGTCGGGTTTTCCGGCGGGGGATCGGTGGACGGCGTCGACGAAGAGGTAGGCCTTGGGGAGTTTGTAGCGGGCGATGTGTTTGGCGGCTTCTTCGGTCAATGCAGCCTCAGTGGTCTCAGAACGGAGGTGGACAATGGCGACGACCTCGCTGCCCCAACGCTCGCTTGGGCGGCCCGTAACGACGCAGTCATATACGGCAGGATGGGCCTTGATGGCGGCCTCCACTTCCTCGGCGAAGATCTTCTCTCCGCCGGAGTTGATGGTGGCCGACTCGCGGCCTAACAACTCCACCATGCCGTCGGCGTCGATGCGGGCCTTGTCGCCGGGTACGCCGAAGCGCTTGCCACTGATCACGGGGTAGGTGTGTTGCGTCTTGTCGGCGTCGCCCAGGTAGCCAAGGGCCAGACGAGGGCCACGCTTGGCCAGCCAACCGATCTCGGGGTCGCCCGGTTGCAACTCCCGGGTGAGATCGTGGGAGAGAATCGCAGCAGTATCCGAGAGAGGAAAGCGACCGGTGGATGCGCTGTCGCCGGACGACAAATGTTGCAACTGGGTGCCGACCTCGGACGAACCGAGTCCGTCGATGATCGTCAGACCGGGGAACAACTCGAGGAACTGGTGCTTCACTCCGGCCGACATGGCCGCGCCACCAGAGAGCAGCGTGGTCAGGGAAGTTCCGTTCCGAGGGTGGGCGCGAATCTCATCGAGCAACGGTCGGGCGAACGCATCGCCGACGATCAGCAGCAGCGTGATGTGCTCCCGCTCGACCAGGTCCCAAATCTCGCTCGGAACGAGGCGTTCGGGGGTGTCCTGAATGTAGACGGTGCCGCCGCGATGCCAGGTGGTGAACGCCACCCAGTGGGCTGCGCCGTGCATGAACGGTGGAGACAGAATCGCCCGTGCCGGACTGGTTGCGCGTGCAACTATTTCGTCGAGGGACGTCGCGCGACGGCTGCCTCCGAAGCATTCGCAGAACGCATCGCCTTGTCGCCAGAGCACTCCCTTGGGCGACCCGGTTGTGCCGCCCGTGTAGAGGATGTAGAGGTCATCGGGCGAACGTTCCAGTTGTGGCGCAACGGCCGTCCCCAGAGCCTCTTCGTAGCAGAGGGCACCGGGGAGAAGCGGGTTGCCACTGCCGTCCTCAACCTGGAGGAGCGTGGTCAACAGCGGCAGCTCGGGCAGCACTTCGGCCAGCGTTGGGGCGAAGGTCGAGTGGTAGACGATGGCTTGTGCCGACGAGTCGGCTAGGAGGTAACGCAACTCTTCGGCCACGTAGCGGTAGTTCACATTGAACGGGGCGAGGCGCGCTTTGAACGCGCCGAGCATTGCTTCGAGGTACTCGGTGCCGTTGTGCAGATAGATGGCGAGGTGATCCTGACCGCTTTCCCAACCGGCCAACTCTGAGCGATCGATGTGGTTGCCAAGCCCGCGAGAAGCGAGCACACCAGCCAGGCGGCAGGCCCGGTCGTCCAGCATCGCTCGGGTGAAACAACGGTCGCGAAAGACGACGGCAAGGTGATCGGGGTCGGCGGCGACGAGGGCTTCCCAGACGTCGGCAACGTTGAACTCGGTCACGTCGTCACCGTACCGGGGCAACCGCGGCGGGGCGCTACTTCCAGGCGAGTGTGACCGGAACTTGGCGCTGGGCGATGCCAGTCTGGCGAACGATCGCTGTCCAGACGCCGGTGGTAACCGCGGGTTGGCCGATCACTTCTGCGCCGCTTGCGCACTTGTACTCGGCCACCGGTTCGCCCGCGGCGAGGGTCGGTTGTGCTGCGGCCCGCTGTGGTACCGCAAACGACAGCGAACGCTTCGGGGCCAACGTGGTGGAAGAAGTCACCGCAGCCGCAGCTGTACCGACGGTGGTGGCCGTCGTCGTTGTGGTCGCCACGCTCGAGGTTGGCGCCGCGACCGTGGTCGATGACGCGGGCACCGTCGGCGCCGGGGTGGAAGCAACGACAGCGGCCGTCGTGGTCGTGGCAGCAACGGTCGTCGAGGTGGTTGTGGTGGTCGGGGTGACGACGGGTGCCGGTGCACCGGTCGGTACGACCGGTAGGCAGCGGTCGTTGCCGAGCAGCACTAGAGCAAAGAACGGTGGCGGTGATTGCGGGGCGCCCGAGGGCATGGCGTTACCCACCGTGATCATGCGGACCGGTTGCTGAGGGTCGGTGATGCAGGCAAGCAACGTGAGGTCGTAGGGCGCCGCGATGCACGGGTCGAGCACGTCGCTGCCCACCGTGCAGCGGTACATACCCGCTCGGCTCGCCAGGCGAGCGGTGGGGCTTTCACACACAGCCAGGGTCGGATCCCCGGGCGAGGCCGATACGGCCAGCGCGGTGGCCGAGAAGACCTGCAGCGTTCGCGTCTGGGTGTCGGCAGTTGGCGTACTGATGGGATCGGCCGGCGCAGCACCACCGGTAACACCGCCCGGATTACCCGAGGGCGGGGGTGCAGCAGGCAACACTGCGGTGGAGAACCAACCGCGGGCGCTGTCTTGCGCCAGCGCCTCGTAACGGCTGCCGACCGTGCGCAGATACTCCTGATTCGGGTTGTAGGCCAAGATGGCCTTGGTGACGCCTTCCTTGGTGGACAGGGTCAACGCGCCCGCAGCAACACAGAGGTAGCGGCCAGCGGCGAGCGATTCGTCGTAAATGTTGTTGATGTCGATCTTGCCGTCGCCGTTTCCGTCGGCGCCGTAACTGCGCCAGGTAGACGGAATGAACTGCATGGGACCAACCGCGTGATCCTGATTGGGGTCGGTGTCGATTTCGCCTTTGTCGGTATCGGCTCCGATTGACGGGCCAAGGATAGGTGGCGACGTTCGGCCGGTGCTGTCGAGGCGACCAAGACCGTGCCCCGATTCGGTGCGTCCGATGGCGGCCAGCAGCTCCCATCGAAGACCGCACTTCGGGTTATCTGCGCCTACACCGACGGCAGCGCGGCGGTAGGCGTCATAGGCCACGGTGGTCATCCCGTCAATTGTTCCGGGGGCCAACGCCACAACGGACTGGGTGAGTTGTTCGGCGACGACCTTTGACGTCACGCGGCTGTTGCTGATTTCCAACGCCAATCGCGACACTGCATCGCGGGCATGATCGCGGGCGCCGAGCGCGTCGGTCAGCTCTCGACTGGCTTGGCTGCCTCGCGAGTTTGCGGCGCGGATGAGGTCGACGGTGTGTCGGTTGTTGATCTGGATCATGCCGAGGCTCCACGCCGCGTCATTGCTGTTGTTCTGTCCGATCGCCAGCGCCATGGCATATGACTGGCTGCTGGCATCGCCGCGCAGGTAAGCGGTGATGGCCTGTTGCTTGGCATCATTCACCAGTTCGCTAGCGCTGCGCTGGGCTTCGGTAATCGAACCGCCCAGCTTCGTTACTTTTGCCTCTGCTGCGTCAAGATCACCGGCTAGTGCCGGAAGTTTGGCCTCGAGCGCGGCCACAGCGGCGTTTACCTGGCTGGCTTTGGCGGCCAAAGCGGCAGGCGTGTCGGCCGTGGGAGTTGTCGTCGGTGGGTCGACCGGAGCAGTCTGCGCCGTCGCCGAAGTTGGCACCAGAAGTGCGGCAACGAAGCAGGAAACGACGAAACGACGACCGAGGGACATGACGGCGTCAGTGTATGGCGGGCTCGCCAAATTTGAGTCGCAGCAGAGTGTCGACCGACGCCGGCCCCGTCAGAACAGGTACCGGGTGATCGTCTCGGACACGCAAGAGGGCTTGGTGGATCCTTCGGTTTCGAGCGTGAATTCGACGATGGACTGGACCCAGCCGCCCGGTAGTTCTTCCACCGAAAGCAGCTTGGCTCCGAGCCGGAGCTTGGCTCCGACGGCAACGGGCGACATGAAGCGCACCTTGTTCAAGCCGTAGTTCACGCCCATCTTCACGCCGGCCACACTCATCAATTGGCCGCCGAGCCACGGGATGAGTGACAGGGTGAGATAGCCGTGGGCCACCGGTCCACCGAACGGCGACTCCTTCTTGGCCCGCTCGACATCGACGTGGATCCACTGGTGATCACCGGTGGCATCGGCGAACTGATTGACCCGTTCCTGGGTGATGATGACGTAATCGGTGTACCCAACGTGAGTCCCGACAGCGGCTTTCAGTTCGTCGAGTCCGTGGAAAATAGTCGGTGCCATTTTTGGAGCCTACGCGCCCATCGCGTGGTGACCGCCATCAACATGGATCATCTCGCCAGTGGTCATGGGGAACCAGTCCGACATCAGCATGACGCATGCCTTCGCGACCGCCGTGGAGTCGGTTACATCCCAACCGAGCGGAGCCTTGCTGTCCCACGTTTCCTCGAACAGTTTGAAGCCGGGGATGGATTTGGCCGCCATCGTTTTGATCGGTCCAGCCGCGACCAGGTTGGAGCGGATGCCCTGCGATCCGAGCGCTTTGGCCAGGTAGCGGTTGCAGCTTTCGAGCGCAGCCTTGGCCACACCCATCCAGTTG
>JANMCE010000095.1:0-1558 GCA_031360915.1 Actinomycetes bacterium
GGGCCCTACGGTCATCGCCTGCTCGGTATCGACCTCGATCGATCGCACGCCTTCGAGCACGAGATCGCTCTTGGCTGCGAAGGCATCAAGCCCGGCTGGACCAGGGTGAGCTTCAACTACTTCATCTCCGAAGCCGTGTTCATGTACCTGGTCGCAGCCGTTGACATGGTCGCCACCGATGGCTGGAAGCTCCTGCCTGAGTATCGATTCGACCCGACCAGCGGCCTGTGGAAGCACCGTGCCGGCGCGGTTGAGCCGCCGTTGCGTCTGTCGCAGCTCACCTACGACGGCGCCACTGGTGAAATGGTGCGCCCACCGGTCGATCGAGAGCGAGCGCCCGAGTCGGCGTTGGCTGGCTACCTCGACCAGGCCCGAGCGTTGTTTGCCGCCTCGCCGGAATGGAACCTCGACAACTGTCCGCCACTCGACCTGTCCGAAGACTTCGAACACCTCCGCTGGTTCGACCTCCCTGCCGCCTCCCTCGCGTAGTAGCCACTGGCTCCCGCCATCGAACTTGCGGCACTTACTGCTCGCAACGAACAGTAACTGCTGCAAGTTCGGAAGAGGCCGAGAAGTTAGGCGGGGCGCAGGGCGGCGGCGACGCCAATGAGGCTGCGGCCGAAGGGATCGAGCTGGCGGGACAAGATGGTTTCGATAGTGGTGGTGCACTTCGGCTCGTCGGTGACGAGCTTGGCCCAGCGGATGTAGCCGCCCATCACGCCGGCAACCTTGTCGCCAACTTCTTCGCTGTGCACGATGAGCTTGGTGCCGTTGCGCAGCATCTGGTTCATCTCGGGGTAGAGATGGCCGAGTGACACGAGCGCGTCGTCGGTCTGGCTGAACGGCCGGTGGATGTAGGGAACACCCAGTTCTTCGTAGTTGTGGAGGTTGTGGGGCGCGGCGATGAGCGACACGATGCAGCCGAAGCCTTGCTCACGAATCCAGATGATCTCTTCTTGGCGTCGGACCCGGCGGTGGTTGCTGCCGTACCCACCTGGCCGTTCGCAAACGGCGAGTTGGTCTTTAATGATCCAGCTGAAATTTCTCGGTTGGATACCCTGGGCCCACTTGCCCTTAGTTCGTGGAGCCATAACACCACCATCGTACCGGGTACCGAGCCGACCGTTTCAGGAATCGGCCCATTTTCGTGGTCTTTTTTGAGATTTCTTGACAGTCGATCTGACTTTTCTACCGAGGCCCGCAAATTGCGAGCAGTTCGCCGCCCGTGAGCGATTCCCGCTCGATAAGTGTTTCGGCCACCGCATTCAAGGTGTCGCGCCGATCCGTCAAGATCTGCGTGGCCCGAGTTCGAGCGCGTTCCAGCAGGACTCGAACTTCGGCATCGACCGCCTGCGCCGTGGCCTCGCTGTGTTCCTGAGGTGCACCGAACTCAGGTTCAATCTGGCCGATTTGGATCAGGCCGATCTTGTCGCTCATGCCGAACTGGGTGACCATCAACCGGGCAATGCGGGTAGCTTGCTCGATGTCGTTCTGCGCGCCGGTGGTCGGCTCGCCGAACACCAGAACCTCGGCGCAGAGACCACCGAACATCATGGCG
>JANMCE010000099.1:0-8209 GCA_031360915.1 Actinomycetes bacterium
TGTCAATCGAGGACCAGGCCAAGGAGGTGGACCGGGTGAAGCGATCGCAGTCGGGCATGATCACCGACCCCGTCACCCTCCGCCCCGACGCCACCGTGGCCGACGCCGAAGCCGTAATGGCCGCGTTCCACATCTCTGGAGTGCCGATCACCGACCAAGGCCGACACCTCGTTGGCATTCTCACCAACCGCGATACCCGATTCATGGAACCCGACGAACTGCAGCGGCCGGTCACCGACTACATGACGTCGGTTGGTCTGATCACGGCTTCGGCCGACACCACGTTGCAGGAAGCGAAGGCCATTCTTCGCACACATCGCATCGAGAAGTTGCCGCTGGTCGATGCCGAGGGTCGCCTTGTCGGACTCATCACGGTGAAGGACATCAACAAGCACACCGACAACCCGCACTCCACCCAGGACCAGCGCGGTCGTCTGCGAGTGGCCGCCGCGGTCGGCGTGGGGCCCGACCTAGAGGCACGGGTGCAGGCGCTCGTCAATGCCGCCGTCGATGCCATCGTGATCGACACCGCCCACGGCCACTCGGCTGGAGTGGTGGAAGCCATCCGCCGAATCAAGAGCGTTGCGCCGGTACTGGTTGTGGCCGGGAACGTGGTGACGGCCGAAGGTGTCGAAGCGCTGCATGCAGCGGGCGCCGACGCCGTCAAGGTGGGTGTGGGTGCAGGCTCGATTTGCACGACACGCATCGTCGCGGGCGCCGGCATGCCGCAGCTTTCGGCCGTGTACGAGTCATCGCTGGCAGCCAAGCGACTCGGCCTGCCCTTAATTGCCGACGGTGGAACGCGTTTCTCCGGTGACGTGGTGAAGGCCATCGCAGCCGGAGCCCACACCGTGATGCTCGGCAGCCTTCTAGCCGGTACCGACGAAGCTCCGGGCGAGACCGAACTGTTCGAAGGGCGCCGCTACAAGTCGTACCGCGGCATGGGCAGCTTGGCCGCCATGCAGGGCCACGGCGCCGATCGCTACGGCTCAGCCCAGGGTGCAGCGCGATCCAACAAGGCCGTGCCCGAAGGTATCGAGGGACGCGTGCCCCACGCCGGAAGTGCCGCCGATGTCATCGATCAACTTGTCGGCGGTCTGCGATCGGGCATGGGTTACGCAGGGGCCACCAACCTCGCTGATCTTCGTGAGAACAGTCGCTTCATGCGCGTGAGCGCTGCGGGGCGAGACGAGAGTCACCCACACGACGTCGAGATCACCCGCGAAGCCCCCAACTATCAGTGGGGCGGCCGCTAAAGAATCGTCTGACTCAGCTCTGACGGAGTCGAGCATGCAAGGCTTCATCTATGAGTGCGCTTGATGCTCGACCGGCGGAACGTTACGAGAAGCCATCACGGCTGCTGTATCTCTCCGAAGCCACGCGAGCGGCATCCGAATTTTGGTTCGCCGCCGCGACGGCGCCGGTGGTCGCCACCCTACCGAAGGGCGACGGCCACACGGTCCTAGTCCTGCCCGGCTTCGGTGGATCGAATGCCTCGACCCTTGTGTTGCGCGGAGTCCTCGCAACCGTCGGATATGAAGCCAAGGGGTGGCGCGGCGGCCGCAACCTCGGCCCCTCCCCCGCGGTCGTCGACAGCCTGACGCGCAGCGTTACCTCGCACGTGCGCCGCTCGGGCGGAAAGATCAGCATCATCGGGTGGAGCCTGGGCGGCATCTACGCCCGCCTTCTCGCCGAGCGCATGCCCGACGACATCCGGTTGATCGTCACGCTCGGTACGCCATTTCGGGCGACGTCGCTGAACGACACCCACGCGGGGAGCACCTACAAGCTGATGGGCCTGCTCAAGCGGAACAACCCGAATTCTCTCCACTATCCCGTTGGCTACCGCGGCCCGGTACCGGTGCCATCCACGTCGATTTTCACCAAGACTGACGGCATCGTGCCGTGGCGATCGTGCATCGATGAGCGCGATTCAGGCCACGAGAATGTCGAAGTGTTCGGCAGTCATTGCGGACTCGGTCACCACCCCGGCGCACTGATGGTTATGGCCGACCGGCTTTCGCAGCCGTCGGGCGCTTGGAAGCACTTCGAGCCTTCCGGAGCGGCGCGGGCGCTGACTCGGTCATGGTCGACCTTGCCGCATTGAGCAGTTCGGTCAACGACCGGTCCAGACCGTCGGTCAGCACCCATGCATCGGGAATGAGTTCGCGGCAGGTGACCAACCCGAAATCGAGCTTGCCCAAATAGCTCTGCACCGTGATGTTCAAACCCTGACCGTCGACAATGGTGGAGACCGGGTAGAAGTGCTGCAGCAGATTTCCGGCGAGGTACAGTGGAACGTTGGGGCCGGGCACGTTCGAGATCACCACATTGAACGGCGGGTTCATACGATCGGCAACACGCGCCCTGGTCACGATCCGCGACGCGCGCGCCAAGACGGCTGGCGGGGCGAAGTGAGCGAGGTCGGTGAGCAGGTCGGCGGGCACCGCCTTCTGCATCTCTTTCACCGACTTCATGGAATGGTGGATCGCCATCAGCCGCTCGACCGGATCGGCGATGTTGGTGTGGAGCGAACACAACACCGACGCCACCCGGTTGGAGTAAAGGTCAGCATCGGACTCGGTACGGATGGACACCGGCACCATCGACACCAGCGGCTCGGCGGGGAGTTCGTTCCGCTGGAGCAAGTAGTCACGCAGCATGCCGGCGCTGATGGCCATCACGACATCGTTCAGGGTGACGCCGTAGGCACGGCGCACGATCTTGGCATCCTCGATCGGGAATGATCGGAACGCGAAACGGCGATGCGAAGTGATGCCCTTGTTGAACGATGTCTTCGGCGCAGGGCCGCTGGTGATGAGCGGAAATTGCTCGGGGCGAACCGGCAGGAACTTCGCCAGCACCTCACCAATGCCAGGGATTTGCGTAAGGCCCATGGCGGCTGGCATCCCCGCCAGGCCGGTCTTTTGGCGAATGCCGGTGAGACTGGAGAACAGCTGGCGCTGCATGCGAAGGGCGCGAGCAGGGTTACGCGACCAGTTCAGGGCGGTGCGGGCCATCAGCTCACCGAACGACGGTTCGGACTCGCCCTTCCAGGCCTTCTGCGGTGGTTCGATGGCACGTCCAACCGGGTCGGTGTCCAGCAGGGTAGTGAGCATCTCAACGCCCTGCACACCGTCGATGGTCGCGTGATGAATCTTCTGCAAAAGCGCTACGCGATTGTTGGCAAGACCTTCGATCACCCACATTTCCCACAGCGGATGGGACCGGTCGAGCGGACGAGCGACGAGGCGAGCCACCAGTTCACCAAGCTGCTGGTCGTTGCCGGGCGGTGCGACGGCGGTTTCGCGCACGTGGAAGTCGAGATCGAAATCGGCGTCGTCGACCCAGTACGGATGATCGAGTCCGAACGGGACCGTGACGAGTTTGCGGCGCAGAATGGGCAGCACATGGAGCCGTTGTCCGACCGCCTTCATCAGCGATGCATAAAACTCGCCCGGCGCCCGATTCTTGTCGACTGCGTACACGGTAAGGGAGGCAACGTGTCCGAACTGCCGGGCCGTCTCGATACTGAGGAAGCTGGTGTCGAGTCCGGTCAGCTGGCGCATCGGCTCACAGTACCGCGGCGTCTACTTCGCTGCGACAGGGCGCTGCCAACGGATGACATGATCGATCTCGCCGCTCTCCACGTCGTACACGAATCCGGCCACGACCTTGAGGGTGGTGAGGTACGGCTTGGACGCCAGCAGATCAAGGTCTTCACGAAGGGCGGCGGCGTGATCGTCGATGGGGAAGAACCCGAAGTCGGCGCCCGTACGCTCGCGCAATTCCTCATCGGTGACCCCCGCAAGGCCGCATTTAGTGTGCTGCATGATGACGACGGTGTCGACCCCAAGGATGTGCGTGGACAACGCCAGACTGCGCAGCACATCTTCGGTGATGCGACCGCCAGCATTGCGCAACACGTGGGCCTCACCGAGGTGAAGACCCAGCGCGGCGAACACATCGATGCGAGCATCCATACAGGTGACAACGGCCAGGTGACGACTGGGTTTGGCGTCAGCGACTCGAGCCCTCGCTGCGGCGTATCCGTCATTGGCAGCCAACAGCGACCCGATTTGTGTCATGGGGTCTTGATTATCAGCTTCCGCGGCCATTTCTCAAACCTATGCGGTCCGGTCGTCACAAATCGCACGGACGATTCGTCGTACCGGGTGAGAGAACGAAACGCGGAGGCTATCCATGGAAGACCTGATTGTTGTTGGTGCCGGACTGGCCGGTCTTGCGGCCGGGGCGTTGGCTTCAACCGGAGGCCAGCGCGTGGTGGTGCTGGACGCCCACGGCGGCAACGGGCGAGCCCAGACGACCGAGCGCGACGGCTTCGTGTTCAACGGTGGCCCGCGCGCGCTTTATAGGGGCGGCGCGGCTGAGCGGGTGTTGCATTCCCTCGGTATCCATCCGACCGGCGGGCCGCCATCGTCGATCAGTTATGGCACTCGCGGCGGCGTGACCGATGTGCTGCCTTCTGGGCCGAGCAGCATGTTGCGAACCAAGCTGCTCGGCCCAGCCGCCAAGCTGCAACTGGCAGGGTTTATGGCAAAACTGCCGCGCATCGATACGACAACTCTGGCCGGCGTGACGATGGATGAGTGGATCGCCGCGGCCCGTCTACGGCCGGAAGTCGAGGCGCTAGCGCGCATGATTCTGAGGGTTTCGACCTACTGCGAACGACCCGACGTGCTGTCGGCCGATGCTGGCGTGATGATGGTGCAACACGGTCTCGGGCTCGGAGTGCTCTACCTCGATGATGGTTGGAAACAACTGACCGATGCCCTGCGAGCGGTCATCGCCGAACACGGTGGTTCTATTCGCACGCACGCCGCAGTTCGGCAGGTTCGGTCCGGCGATCAGACGGCCGAGGTCGAACTGATGGACGGAACGGTGCTGCAGGCGACTGCTGCAATCGTGGCGGTCGGCGGGCCGACTGCCACCGCTGCGCTCTTGGAATCGCCCCCGCCGTCTTGGTCGTCGCTTGGCCCGGACGCGGTAGCGGCCTGTCTCGAGTTGGGTCTGCGAGCGCCGACGGAGAAGCGGATCTATTTTGACCTGGACGCGCCGCTGTACTACTCGGTGCACTGCCCTCCGGCTCGTATCGCACCGCCCGGACAAGCTGTAGCCCATGCGATGCGGTACCTCGGTACCAGCGACCCGACCGTCGAAGAGGCCCGCACCCAACTCGAGGCACATGCTGCTGCCGCTGGTGTTCCCGCCGGCGACATCGTCACGCAGCGCTATCTTCATCGCATGGTCGCTTCGTACGCCATCCCGATCGCCGCCAACGGCGGTCTACCCGGCCGTCCCGGCGTTGCGGTTCAGGGCAGCCCGCACGTGTTCGTCGCTGGTGACTGGGTCGGTCCAGAAGGAATGCTGGCTGACGCGGCCTTCGCCAGCGCCTCGAGCGCGGCGCAAGCGGCACGGTTGGTCTCGGTGTTGTGAATGCAACAGAGGTGTTCGAGAGCGAACGATCCCGACTGCTCGGGTTGGCCTACCGCACACTGGGCACATTTGCCGACGCCGAGGATGTGGTCCAAGAAACTTGGTTGCGTTTGCAACGAACAGCGCTGACCTCAATCGACAACCCTGCAGCGTGGCTGACCACCGTCACCACTCGGCTAGCCATCGACCGACTGCGACAACAGCAACGCTCACGGGAGCAGTACGTCGGCCCGTGGCTGCCCGAACCCATCGCCACGACCGAGGATCCCAGTCGCACCGTGGAGATGGCCGAAAGCCTGACGGCCGGGTTCCTTGTGCTCCTTGAAACGCTCGGTCCTAACGAACGCGCCGCGTTCTTACTGGTGGAAGTGTTCGGCGAGCCCTACGGCCGGTGTGCTGAAATCTTGGAGCGAACCGAAGCCTCGTGTCGCCAGCTGGTGCATCGAGCAAGGGTGCGCATCGAGAAGGGTCGACCCCGATTCAAAGCCGCACCGGCCGAAGCCGAGCAGGTCGCCGCAGCGTTTGCCCAGGCAACCATGAGCGGCGATATGGACGCGCTGCTGGCCCTGATCTCCGATGAAATTCAACTCATCTCCGACGGAGGCGCGCTGCAACACGCGGCCCGTCGAGCCATTGTCCGACCCGCTCAGGTTGCGCGCTTCCTTCTCAACGTGCAACGGCGACTCCCGGCCGGCGTGACGTTCGAAAGCTCAGTGCTGAATGGAGAGCCCTCACTGATCCTATGGAACGAAGGTGCACCGATGATGACGATGCAACTCGACATCGGCGCCAACCAAGTCCAACGCATCCGCTTCGTCATAAACCGCAACAAACTCAGCCACCTCACCAGCCCAGTCGCCCTGCGCTAGATGTGCGGTGTCGCAAAGTTAAGGTTGCGTGTATACAGATAGCGCAGCTGTGTTGCGCTGTTCGCGCTTCATCCGAGCGCCGCGCGGGCACGTCCGTGAGGCGTGGTAGGTTCGCTCATGCCGCGAACGCGGTTGTGCCACCGACGAGAGGCCGGTGCTGCGAATCAGAAAGGGGTTGGCCATGGCCAAGTACTTGATCAGCGGGAACTACGTCGGAGATGGCATCAAGGGGCTGATGACCGAGGGCGGCTCCAAGCGCCGCGAGGCCGCTACTGCGGCCATCGAGTCTGTTGGCGGGTCCCTCGACTGCCTCTACTACGCATTCGGGAAGACCGACCTGTACGGCATCTGTGATTTCCCCGATGCGGCCAGCGCGGCGGCGATCTCGCTCATGATCAACTCCACGGGTGCCGTCGCAATCTCGCTGACGCCGTTGATGACGCCCGAGGACATGGACGCCGCGGCCGCCAAATCACCGTCATATCGTCCACCGGGCGGCTGAGGCGCCGACGCTCGGGATCTGGCCGAGGAGAGCCCAATGATGGATGTTCCCGCGTCATAAGCCCGTTCCGCCTGCCACCGCTTCTGGCCGCCAAGCGTAGGCGGACCGAACGAACCGTGGGCCGAGCCGGACGAACCAAACCACTCGCCAACCCGAGTTTCGCCCGAGGGTTATAGCCTCTTCGGCAGATGAAGAAAATCCTTCGGTCTCCTCGTGGGTTTGTTTTGTTGGCGGTGCTGGTGTTGGCAGTCAGCACGTTCGTTGCGACGCGCTCGTCCGACAACGTGAACAAGCTCTCGCTCGGGGCTTTTGAGACCAAACTGCACGATGGCGGCATCAAATCAGCCAAGCTCGGCGACCGGAATCACCAGGTCACCGGCACGCTGGCGGACGGCACGAAGTACAAGGCCAACTTCCCCGATCGCTATGCCGGAGAACTCACGACGAAGATCCTTGACGCCAAGGTGGCGTTCGAGACCGATCCGCAGCCCACGTCCACACTGACGGTGCTTCTCTACAACTTCCTGCCGACCATGCTCGTGCTCGGCGTTCTGGTCTGGTTCCTGATGAAGGGGCCGGGTGGCAAGGGAGTGATGCAGCTCGGCCGCTCGAAGGCCAAGCGCTTCGTCATCGGTGGGCCGACCGTGACGTTCGCCGATGTGGCTGGCATCGATGAAGCCGTTGAGGAGCTGGCGGAGATCCGCGAGTTCCTGAAGGAGCCGGCTCGTTTTCAGGCCGTCGGTGCCCGCATCCCCCGTGGGGTGCTGCTGGCCGGGCCTCCTGGAACCGGCAAGACGCTCCTCGCCCGCGCCGTAGCCGGTGAGTCGGGCGTACCGTTCTTCTCTATCAGCGGGTCGGACTTTGTGGAAATGTTCGTTGGTGTCGGCTCGGCGCGCGTGCGGGATCTTTTCAGCCAAGCGAAAGCAGTTGCACCTGCAATTATCTTTGTGGACGAGATCGACGCAGTCGGTCGTCAGCGGGGTCAAGGTTTGGCTGGTGCCAACGACGAGCGCGAGCAGACACTGAACCAACTTCTCGTCGAGATGGACGGCTTCGAAAACAACACCGGCGTCATCGTGATGGCGGGTACCAACCGAGTGGACATCCTGGACAAGGCGCTGCTCCGACCGGGCCGATTTGATCGCCAGATCACGCTCGACAAGCCCGACCTGCGCGGCCGCCTTGCCATCCTGAACGTGCACGCCAAGGGCAAGCCGTTTGCAACCGATATCGATCTGCAAACGATTGCCAAGCGCACCCCGGGCTTCACGGGCGCCGACCTTGCCAACGTGCTGAACGAGGCTGCCATCTTCACCGCTCGCCGCAGCGAAACGACGATCACATCGGCCGATGTCGACTCGGCCATCGACCGCGTGCTCGC
>JANMCE010000148.1:0-25881 GCA_031360915.1 Actinomycetes bacterium
CCGCGACGCGGCATCGGTGGTCTGGTGACCGAGCCCGTCTCACAGGCGTCCGCCGAGCAGCGACGCGGTCGAGCCGGGCGGGTGCAGTCGGGTATCTGCTATCGGGTGTGGGACGAGTCGGCTCACCGCGGCCTGCCCGCCTTCGATCCGCCCGAAATCGTTACGGCCGACCTCACCTCACTCGCTCTCGACGTGGCCGCATGGGGCGGGCTGGACGACGACCGCTGGCTCGACCCTCCCCCGCCCGGGCGGCTGGCCGCAGCCTCAAGCTTGCTGAGCTCGTTGGGAGCACTCGATGCGGCCGGCCATCTCACCGACCACGGCCTTCGTTTGTCCGGACTCGGACTGCATCCGCGACTTGGTCATCTCTTGGTGCGCGGCACTGAGTTGGGTCACGCCTCACTGGCGGCGACCCTGGCCGCTCTCTCGAGCGAGCGAGACATCTTCACCGGGCCACCTGCATCGCGTCCGGTCGATATGCGGGAAAGGCTCGCTGCGCTGCGGTCGCCTACCTCTTCCACCGATCGGGGTGTCCGTGATCGGGTACTCGCCGATGCGCAACGCTTCGCCACGCGGCTGTCGAATGACTTTGCGACTGAGCCCGTTGTCTCACGACCGGTTTTGTCGCAGAGTCCGGCTGATGACGACGCGGCCGGGCTGTTGATCGGGTTGGCGTTCCCTGACCGGCTGGCCCGACGCCGCGCCACCGGCGCCCGCTTCGTCCTCTCAAGCGGAGGCGGCGCCGTGCTCGATGCCCATGATCCGCTGGGCCGCGAGACATTCCTCGCCATTGCTGAACTCGACGTCGTGGTCGGTAGCGCCGATGCTCGCATCAGCATGGCCGCACCGCTCGACCTTGTTGATATTGAAACGATCCTGGGTGATCGGTTGGTGTGGGAGGACGACGTGCGCTGGGACCGTCGCACCCGCGATGTTGTCGCGAGTCGTCAACGCCGGTTCGGCTCGCTGGTTGTGGAGGAGGACCACCGCGCCACACCATCGGCGGGGCTGGCAACGGCTGCACTGCTGGAAGGCATCCGCACCGAAGGCATTGCGCTGCTTCACCTTTCTGACCACACGCAGCGGTGGCGCGAACGGGTCACGGTCTGCCGCCGCCACGTCGGTGATTGGTGGCCGGATGTATCCGATCAGATACTCCTCGAAAACCTTTCCACCTGGCTCGGACCACTCCTGACCGGATGTACCAAGCGGGCCGATCTGGCCCGAGTCGACACGAACTCCGCGGTACGTTCGCTACTCCCCTGGCCACTCTCCCGTGAGATCGACGGGCTTGCACCGACTCATCTCACGGTGCCATCCGGTTCTCGCGTCGCTATCGACTACACGGCCGAAGTGCCGACCATGGCCGTGAAGCTGCAGGAGATGTTCGGCCTCTCGCAAAGTCCGCAGTTGGCCGGTGTACGCATCCCCCTCGTCATCCACCTCCTGTCCCCCGCCCGCCGTCCGCTGCAGGTCACCTCCGACCTGGCCAGCTTCTGGTCCACCGGCTACCCGTCGCTTCGAGCCGAGATGCGCGGCAAGTATCCCCGCCACCCCTGGCCCGAAGACCCCACCACCGCCACCCCCACCGCCCGCGTCACACCCAGAAAGAAGTAGTCGTTGCCGGTAACGTGCTGACGTGTCTTTTCGAGGTGGATCACGATGACTGGTTTGCAACTGTTTGGGATCGTGGGGTTGCCGGAGATCGCGCCGGGGACGGATCTGGCCACCGCCATCTTCGACGGGGCGGTTGCAGCGGGCACGCCGCTCGCCTCCGGTGACGTGATCGTGGTGGGGTCCAAGATCGTGTCCAAGGCGGAGGGACGCATCGTGCTGCTCGACTCGGTGACTCCGTCGGCATTCGCTCAGCGGTGGTCGGACAAGTGGGGCAAGGACGCGCGTCTCACCGAGGTCGTGTTGCAGGAATCCCGTCGGATCGTGCGACAGGTGGGTCCGATCCTGGTCACCGAGACGCATCACGGATTCGTGTGCGCCAACAGCGGTGTCGACCAGTCCAGTTCAGGCGCTCACGGTCAGGTACTGGTCTTGCCGGTGGATTCTGACGCCAGCGCCGGCGCCATTCGAGCCGGGCTCGCCGAGCGCGGTCTCGATATCGCCGTCATCATCTCCGACACGTTTGGACGGCCGTGGCGAGAAGGCCAGACCGACATTGCCATCGGCATCGCCGGCATGCAACCGCTCACCAGCTACATCGGCCAGCACGACCCGCACGGTCATGAGTTCCGTGTTCAGGCGCTGTGCACCGCGGATGAGCTAGCCGGCGCGGCCGAACTGGTGAAGGGAAACATTTCGCGCATACCGGTCGCGGTCGTGCGCGGCTTCGAATGGACGCCGGACGACACGGCAACCATCGCACCGGTCATCCGTGAAGCCTCACGCGACCTGTTCCTCTGATGCCGGTCATCGTCGACGGCGGGCTGTCCACTGCGCTGACCGAACAGGGCTACGACCTCAGCCACGAGTTGTGGACCGCTCGACTCCTGTCCGAGAATCCCGGCGCCATCGTGGCAGCTCACACTGCATTTTTGGACGCTGGCGCCGAATTTCTGATCACATCGAGTTATCAAGCCAGCGTTGACGGCTTCGTGCACAACGGCGCGACTCCGGACGAAGCGCGAACGTTGTTGCAGACCACCACAAGCCTGGCCCGGCAAGCAGTCGGTGACCGTTCGGCCGTGGTCGCCGCGTCGGTTGGTCCGTACGGCGCGGTGCTGGCGGACGGAGCTGAATACCGCGGCGACTACGCGTTGTCGAACGGTGAACTGGTGGTGTTCCACCGAGATCGCGTGCGTCTGTTGGCCGAGACCGAGCCCGACTGGTGGGCGTGCGAAACCATACCGACGGCGGCCGAGGCCGTGGCGATGGGCCTCGCTCTCTCGGCCGTCCGTCGCCGGCCGACGTGGATGACATTCACCTGTCGATCCGCCTCGCACACCTTTGGCGGCGACCGCATCGAGGACGCCGTTGCGGCCGCGCTGTCTGCTTACGATCTGAGCGCGGTCGGCGTGAACTGCACGGCTCCCGGGTTCGTGCCCGAGTTGTTGGAGCGCATCAGTCGTGTCACCTCCCTGCCACTGGTCGCCTATCCGAACAGTGGCCAGAGCTGGGACGCCGACAACAAAGTCTGGGTCGGTGACCCGGGTGCTACCGACGTGACCGCGTGGATTGCTGCGGGCGCCGAGTACGTCGGCGGATGCTGCGGCGTCGGTCCCGCCGAGTTAGCCAACCTGGCCCACCTCGCCGGTCGCTGACCCCGCGGACGAGTCGACTCCGGTATCACCCGTCTGTTACGGGTGCCGACTCGCTGAAGCGAAAGGCGATGGACTGGCCGATGCGATGCAGCAGCTCGGCGGCACGGTCGAAGGAGTCTGACGGCTTCTCAGCGAGTTCACTGAGCGACCAGGCCTCTGCGAAACCACACTCGCGAAGAGCCGCGGCCGAGACGTCGATTCGTCCGCCGACGACCGCCACCTCGGCACCGGCGGCACGGGCCCGACGCAACACGCCCATCGGCGCCTTGCCCTGCAAGGTCTGCTCATCGACGGCGCCTTCGCCGGTGACCACCAGTTGAGCTCCGGCCACGACAGCATCGAAACCAACGGCGTCCAGCACAACATCGACCCCGGGTCGGATCGAGGCGCCCAGCATGCTCATGAGCGCAAAGCCCGTGCCCCCCGCCGCTCCTGCCCCGGCCCGGGTGGAGTGGTCGGCACCAAGATGGTCGGCCATAACCTGCGCCAACCGGGCGAGGCCCGCTTCAAGCACCACGACATCATCGGGCGAGGCACCCTTTTGCGGGCCGAACATCGCCGCCGCTCCCGTCGCCCCGCACAGCGGCACCGCTACGTCACTGGCCACCGTGAACGAGATGTTGTTCAAGGCCGAGTCGAGACCGGACGCATCGATGCGGACAAGATGCCGTAACGCGGCGCCACCCTCGCTGAGGTCGACCCCGCCGCTGTCCAAGAAGCGCACCCCCAACGCCCGGAGCAGACCCGTTCCTCCGTCGGTGGTTGCGCTTCCGCCAAGGCCAATGATCACCTCGTTGCAACCGGAACGAACTGCAGCTCGGATGAGCTCGCCCGTTCCATACGTGGATGCGGTCAGAGCGGCACGTCGGCCGCCTGGGAGGCGAGCGAGTCCGGAGGCTTCCGCCATCTCCACCACTGCAACGCCGTCACGACGGGCATAACTGGCCAGCACGCTCTCACCCGTTGGCCCCTGCACCCGCTCCGGCGCTCTCGAAAACCCAGCCGACACCGCAGCATCGACCGTGCCCTCGCCACCATCGGCAATCGGTCGACACGCCACCTCCAGATCGGGCCGGGCCGCAAGCAGTCCGTCCCGTAGCGCGACGGCAACCTCGGCCGCCCCGAGGCATCCCTTGAACTTGTCCGGCGCCAGAACCACCCGCATCAACGTCACCCGACGAACCTACCGCAGAGCCGTTCGCGCCATGCCGCCACCTGGTTCGCGCGTAAGTGACACCGGGGATCCAAGATCGGCTCCGTTTCTCGCTTACGCGCGGATGGATTGGTGTTACGCGCGAATCTCGACACGCCGCACGACCGTCAGGCTCACGATAGGTTCCCGACATGGACTTTGATGGGTTGCATCCTTCAACGGTGGCGGTGACGGCGGGGCGGCCGGTGGGTGACGGGGCGACGCTGAATCCGGCCATCGTGCTGGCGTCGAACTTCCGGGGTGGGGGCGAGTATGTGCGCTCGCACGGCACCGACACGTGGGCCGCGCTGGAGCAGGCCATCGGGGCGTTGGAGGGTGGTGAGGCCGTCTCGTTCGCGTCGGGTATGGCAGTGGCGTCGGCCATCCTGCACGTCTTTTCGCCGAAGGTGCTCGTCTTGCCGACCTTCTCGTATCAGGGTGTGCGGCAGCTGGTGGCCGAGCTGCTCGGCAGAGGTCAGCTTGAGGTGCGATTCGTTGACATCACCGATACCGCCGGGGTCTTAAAAGCGGCCGAGGGGGCCGAGCTCGTCTGGCTCGAATCGGCCACTAATCCCACGTTGGACGAGCCCGACCTGCCAACCATTCTTGAGATGTGCCGACAGCGCGGCGTGCCAACGGTGGTCGATTCAACTTTCGCCACTCCCCTGCTGCAGCAGCCACTCAAACTTGGGGCGACCGTCGTCATGCACTCGGGCACAAAGTTCATTGGCGGTCACAGCGACCTTCTCATTGGGTTGGCCGTGACGTCCGACGAGGAGATACGGGACCGACTGTTCGGCGCCCGCGTCTCGATTGGCGCCACGCCCGGCGCGCTGGAGGCGTACCTGGCGCTACGAGGACTGCGCACCTTGGCCATCCGCCTTGAGCGGTCGATTGAGAATGCCACGGTGCTGGCCGAGCGGCTGACAGATCATGCGAGGGTCGAAAGCGTGCGTCACTTCGGAGCGATGGTGAGCTTCATCGTCCACGGTGGTGCCCCGGCAGCGGACGCCGCCATTGATCGGCTGGAGTTAGTTGTTGCTGCAACCAGTTTAGGCGGCGTGGAAACGACGATGGAGCGCCGTCAGAAGTACGCGGGCGATGCCCATGTTGCACCCGGCCTCATCCGTATGAGCGTCGGTATCGAGCATGTCGAGGACCTCTGGGTCGACCTTGCCCGAGCCCTCGACTCGCTCAGATAGCGGCCACCCGACGCCGCAAAGGCGGAACCACCGCGGGCGGTTGCGGGCGGGGAGGCAAGCTGGCGAGCAACTCGGTCGTTGCAGCTGCAATGAGTTTGACGGCGCGCTCGATCGCCTCGGACGTTTTGGCCGAGGGCGCTGAGATGCTGCCGACCTTGCGGACGTACTGCAGCGCGGCGGCTTCGATCTCGGTGGGTGTGGCCTCGGGTTCGAGACCACGCAGCGGTGTGATATTCCGGCACATACCGTCAGGTTAGACCTGGTCGAAATGGTGGATGTCGCCGTCGTGCAGAACTCGCTCGCACGTGCGGCACCACAGGCGCTGCATCGTGCGTGGCGTAGAGCCGCTCTCGATCGACGTCACCTTCGCGCCACCCACTCCCCCGGACGCCGCTTAGCACCGAAGTTCGCGGCGCGAGCGTTGTCCAATTGGTGGACAGTGAGGGCAGAAGACGACGGCATGAGTTACGGCTCGCCAGTCGACCGGGGCCGGCCGCCACTTCTGTTGGAGGCCCTCAGGGTGAACGTACAGTCTGGACTCACCAGCCATCCCGGCGGATGTGAACTGTGACTGGTCGCTAACCCGTATGGACCCAAACAAAAACATCCACCAGCTGCTTCACCTCACCCACTTGGGAAAGCAATCTGCCCTTGTCTTCGGCTGGTGGTGGTCGTAGGTTGGAGGTCGGGTCGTTCCCTCTTTTGTCGGCCCCGGGCCCACCGACACCGACTAGAACTCGGTGTGGGTGATTTGCGCTCGGCCGTCCTTCACGGCCTTTTTCATCTGGAACAGCAGGTTGGCGAGGGCGTCGTTGGGAGTGTCCCCGACGCCGACTCGCCAGTCGTTCTTGGCGAACCAGGCGACAACAACTGTTTCGCTGTCGATCGCAGCGCGCGGCACGTGCTCCATCGGGAAGGCCATCCACTTGCCACCCTCGTGCACGCCGCCATACGCGCTCGGCGTGATGATGCAGGGCGTGACGACGCCAGCCGGGTCGACCGTTACTTCAACTAATCCATCGCGGTTTGGCACCTGCGTAGTCTGCCCCATTCCTGGCACACTCGACAGATGCATGACGCCAGCGAGGACTTGAGAGCGGCTGCCCACCAGTGGGCCTCGTGGGCGGTCGACCGCGCCTTTGACGGCCCTACCGACATCGGTACGACGCCCGCCACCGTCACCAGCACGCCGGCCATCACCGAGGCGGGGCTCGGTCACGAGCAGGCCTGGAGCATATGGCGGGACCAGATTGCACCGGCCAACCTCTCGCTCGACAGCGCCCGATTCATGGCGTATCTACCAATCGCTCCTACTCCGGTTGCCACCGCGTTCGACATGGTTGTATCAGCGTCCGCACTCGGTGCAGAGTCGTGGCAGGAGGCGGCGGGTGCCGTGCACGCAGAGAACGAAACCCTCGCTTGGCTAGCCCGCGAGTTCGGGATGCCGGCATCGACCGTCGGATGCTTCGTTTCCGGAGGATCAGCCGGCAACCTTTCCGCCTTGGCCGTCGCCCGCGATCGCTACCGCCACCGGACCGGCCGCCGCGATACGAAGGCGATCCTGAGCGCAGGCACTCACTCGTGCGTCGGTAATGCGTTGCGTCTGCTCGACATCGAGCCGGTGCTGCTGCCCGGCCAGCTCCTCGACCCAACTGTGCTGAACGCCAACCTGCTCGACGGCGCGTGCGTCATCGTCGCTACCGCCGGCACCACCAACGCCGGGCTCATCGACGACCTCACCGGGTTGGCCGCGGTAGCTCGAAGCAACGACGTGTGGCTGCATGTTGACGCGGCCTACGGCGGTGGCGCCGCCATCGCACCGTCGATGAAGGAGACCTTCGCCGGTCTCGGTGACGCCGACTCAGTCGTCGTCGATCCGCACAAGTGGTTGTTCGGCCCGCTCGACTGCTGCGCCCTGTTGTACCGAGACGGCAGCGATGCGCAGCGCACCCATCGACAGCACGCGTCGTATCTCGACGCGCTGCATTTCGACGGCGTGGTGAACCCAAGCGATCTCGCCTTCCACCTGACTCGCAGGGCCCGTGGTCTGCCGCTTTGGATGAGCCTCGCCGTGCATGGCGTGGCGGCCTATCGCAACGCCATCGAGTGCACGCTGACTGTCACAAAGCAAGCGGCTGAACTGGTGAGACAGGCTCAGCATCTGGAGCTCATCATGGAGCCGAAGCTGTCGATCCTGCTGGTGCGACGCACGGGTTGGCAGGCGGCCGACTATCAGCAATGGAGCAGAAAATTGGCGACGGCCGGGACGGCGTTTGTCGTCCCGACCGTCTGGGAGTCAGAAACGGTGGCTCGGTTCGCCACGCTTCATCCTCATGTTTGCCTCGAACTCTTCATCGAGCTGTTCGACTCGATGAAGTAAGCATCTACTCGTCGACGTGTTGGCCGAGGCCGTACACATAGCCCTTGCCCTTGGGGGAACCAACGCCGGTGGTGTCGTCGTATCCCGACCGGGTGGCGATGGTCTGGCCAAAGTTGAACGAGCGTAGCGAGGTGGTCAAACCGGCAGAGTCATCGTTACTGTTGTTGTAGTTCACCCGGGCAACCGAAAGGATCTGGGGCGGGTTCACAACGTCGCGAAGCGCCTCGGCCCTCAGCTGGTAGATGGCCGGGTTAGCAAAGCCGTGCGGATGCCCGGCTGCCTGATCCGACAACGCCTCGATACCGGCCATGATGGGCGACGCCAGACTGGTGCCACCAATGCGATACTCGCCAAAACGAACCGCGCCGTCAGGTGACGTTTGCGTGATGCCAATCAACATACCGGTCTGCGGGTCGCCGACAGCCGAAATGTCCGGCACCGCACGACCGGGCTTGCCGGTCTTGAAGTAGTCGGCAATGTCAGCGGGCACGACACCTTGCTGATACTTGGGTTGGGTGAATACCTGGCTGGTACCGCCACCGGCGCCGTACAGGAATGCGCCCGGAGGGGCGACATCCCACGCTCCGCCCTTCAGCGTTGACCTGCCCGTGCTCCAGCCGGTCTCAAAGAGATACTCGTTGTCCTTTCCGATACCGATGCTCGTGCCACCCACCGCCGTGACCCACGGGCTGGAAGCCGGTGCGTCGACCGTGCGGTCGCCGGTGTTGACAAGCTCGTCACCGTTGTCGCCGGACGAGAAGAACATACCGATGCCAACGAGGGCCGATTCCAAGAACACGGCCTCGTAGGCATCACGCAGAACCGGGTCGACGAAGTCGCCAGTGTCTCCGTAGGAGTTAGTGATAATGTCGGCCTGACGCTTGTCGACAATGTCATTGAGGACGCCGAGTAGGTCAGAGTCGAGGCAGCTGGCGGCACCGAAGTAGGTGATATTGGCACCTGGCGCCATGCTGTGCACGGCCTCAACGTCAAGTGTTTCCTCGCCGTACCAGCCCTGCTCGTTACAGAGGTCGCCAGCGGGTGACTTGTCGTTATAGCCGAGACGCACACCCGTCGGGAACACCTGCCTGAACTGCGTTGTTCTCCACGCCGGCTGACCGTGCCGGGCGAAGTAAGCAGTGCTGTCCTGCTCGATGAGCGGCGAGTTGTACGCATCAACAACGGCCACCGTGACACCTGATCCGTCGATGCCCTTCTTGATGAGATCAGCCACGCCGTAGGCACCCTGCATCTGTGAAGCGACATAGCCGCAAGGCGCATAGGGAACCGGCGCGAAGTCGACAGGCACAGCCGGGATATCGGCGGTTGCTGACTTTTCTCCCCAGTACGCCGAGCAGGGCGGTGCGTTCACGAAAGTGTCCGGTGGTGGAGCACCGACCGGTGGTGCCATCTCTACCGGTGGATGACTCTCGGTCGGACTGTCGTGCCTGGGTGTCGCATCGTCGGACAGATTCTCGTGCATGGGTCGCAGAAGGCGAGCGGCTTTGTTGATGCCTTCGGTAAAGCCGGTCGCAATCGGCTCGACGTTGGTCGGCACAAACAGCGGCTTGAGCGGCGCGGTGAACAACACACCATCCTTGTTCTGGATACGGTGCAGTTCAGTCTTGAACGCCAAGTCTGCGGCCGCAACGGTTCCTTGCGCGGCGATCAGCAGGTGATTGGCTGCGTTGTAGGTGATGGTCAGGCCGGCTCTGCGCAGCCACCTGACGACGATGCGGCTCGATTGGTCCGTAGGCGCAAACGAGTCTCGGAACTCTTCCGGACTGATGAACTCGCCGTAGTGCTCGCTCGTAGGGTCCGACACGGCGTATGCCAGGGCCTTGGCTCCACTGACATTGCGCAAACGAAGCGCCAGTTCGAACCGCACCGGATCACCCGGGAACCTGCCCAGGTCCTTGTCACCTGCTGTCAAAACGTAGGTTGAATTCGGGACTTCGACATATCCACCGCCGTCAGCGGCGGACGCACTTGTAACGGGCAACGACAACACCAGCAAACTGGCGACGGCCCCTATGACGGCACTCCGATGTACTAACACCAGATAACACCCCTGTTCCGTTATGGACGCTCCCGCACAACCGTTGATCAGCGCCACCCGTCACACTAGTGGTAAAGATTTCATCTAGAAAAGGCCAAGACTTAGTCTCAGCTAACCTGAGATTCTCGCGTGCGGGCTCAACGGGTCAGCCACGTGCAAATAGCGGTAAAGACGCTCAACAGTTCGTCATCAATCTGCAATAAACGGGCCAACTGACCGCTCAGCGTGATGAGTTTGCTGTGACGGTCACCTAGGTCGAACGAACTATGACCGAGGAAAGGACTTTGGTCCCTAGGAGTTCGTTCGGCCCGTCGTTACGGTCATTCCATGACTTCCCCCAGCGACAGTCCGGCGATAGCCATTGTCGGAACGTACCCTCCAACCCAGTGCGGCATAGCGACATTCACCCGATCCCTCGGAAACGCACTCCGCGCGAACGGCCCAACCGGCATCGTTCGGGTGATGGAGCCTGGCCAGGTCGACACCCACCTCAACAACAGCCCCGAGATCGTGTCCCGCTGGATCAGGGGTGATCGAGCGTCCCGCCGGGACGCGCTAGCCAGCCTGCGGAACTTTTCCGCCGTTGTCATACAGCACGAGTTCGGCATTTTCGGCGGCGAGGACGGCGAAGACATCATCGAGTTTCTGGAGGATTGCGAAATACCGTCCATCGTGGTTATGCACACTGCGGTAGCGAACCCGCTCCCCAACCACATCCGCATCGTTGAGGCCATTGGCAAGTTGGCTGATGTCGTCGTGGTGCAGAGCTGGGCCTGCAAGCAGCGTCTGTGCGCTACCACGTCACTCGACCCGGGCGTGGTGCAGGTCATCCCGCATGGTGCCACCTTGAACCTCTCCGGACCGGCCAAGCGCATCACCGACAGCCCGCTCATCGTCACCTGGGGCCTCCTCGGCCACGGCAAGGGTATCGAGCACGGAATTGAGGCCCTGGCCGGTCTGCAGGACTTGGTGCCCAAGCCCGTCTACGCCGTGATCGGCGAGACGCATCCCAACGTCAAAGCTCGCGTCGGCGAGTCATACCGCCAGTCCCTCATCGACCTTGCAGCCGAGCGCGGCCTGAGCGATCAGGTGATCTTTGACGACTCGTACCGCGACACCGAAAGTCTGCTGCGCATCGTGCGCGGCGCTGACGTCATCCTGCTGCCGTACGACTCGCGTGAGCAGGTCACGTCCGGCGTATTGGTCGAAGCGGTTGCGTCCGGCAAGCCGATTGTGGCCACTGCATTCCCCCACGCTACCGAGATGCTGGAGAGCGGCCTCGGGCTCGTTGTTCGCCACGGCGACTCCGAGCAGATGACCGCGGCACTGCGCCGCATTCTGGTGTCACCATCACTGCGCGCCAACATGCAGCGTCAGGCCTGGCGCGAGGCAGCGAGCCTGGCGTGGCCCGCCGTTGCCAACCGCTACCTCGAACTGGCCGCACAGATCACCTCGACCCGGGTGGCTGCGTGACATGGGTTCCTGGCAGTGGGCCGCACCCACCCCGCTACGACCATCTGCTCCGGTTCACCGACGACGTCGGGATGCTCGAACATGCCATGGGCGCGTTGCCAAAACGCGAGCACGGCTACTGCACCGACGACAACGCCCGTGCGCTCATCGTTGTCACCCGGGCCAAGGACCTTCCTGAGCTCGCCGGTCTGGCCGACCGCTACCTCGCGTTCATCCGTCACGCCTACCGTGGCGGCGGCCAGTTCCTGAACCGCTTGGAGTACGACCGCACCTGGGATGTCCGACGCGGCGAATCCCTCGACGACGGTTGCGGTCGGGCCATTTGGGCGCTCGGCATCACCGCGGTGCACGCCCGCGAGGCACATATCCGCTGGGCCGCCAACGAGATCTTCACTGACGCCGCCGGCTTCCGCCCGCACCACCTGCGGTCGGCTGCGTTCGGCGCGGTTGGCGCCTGCGAAATCCTGGCCATCGAAGATCACGACGGTGCCGAAGGTCTTGCCCGATACGCCATCAAGCTCATCGATAACGACTGGAAGGCACCCTTGGGTTGGGTCTGGCCCGAGAACCACCTGAGCTGGGCTAACGCGCTGCTTCCGCACGCGTTGATTTCCTCCGGATTCGTGCTCAACGAAGACAAGCCTTTGCGTCGCGGCCTCGACATGCTGCACTGGTTAGTCGAACGTTGCACTGCACCGGGTGGCCACCTTTCGGTCTGCCCGTCCACCGGTTGGACCACCGACAACACCTCCCAGGGCGGCCACCAACAGCCCATCGAAGTGTCGAGTTTTGCCGACGCAGCGGCCGCTGCATACGAGGCCACCACCGACCCGTACTGGCTCGACGTCATGACCCTGTGCGTGCGATGGTTCCTCGGTGAAAACGACGGCAAGACGTACATGATCGATGAGTCATCAGGCGGCTGCTACGACGGCTTGTATCCCGACGGCGTCAACCCGAATCAGGGTGCCGAATCGAGCCTGGCCTTGGTGTCGGTCATGCAGCATGCCGACCGCATCTCCACACTTGCGGCCACCCGATCCAGGGGTTGAGGCATGGTCGACCCGCGCGAGCTTTTCACCCGTCACGACGACAACCCGATCCTCACCGCCAAAGACTTCCCCAATATGGTGAACACCGCGTTCAATGCCGGTGTTGCTGAGTACGACGGTAAGACGTTGTTGCTTGTGCGAGTGGAGGATCGCACCGGCCTTTCGAGCCTCATTGTGGCCACCAGTGAAAACGGGGTGGACAAGTGGGACATCGACGCCGGCCGAGGCATGGTGCCGCAGTCCGAACTACCGGAAGAACACTGGGGTATCGAGGACCCGCGCATCACCAAGGTGGGCGACGAGTACTTCATTGTCTACACCGGGTACTCCACCAGCGGTCCGTTGGTGTGTCTCGCGGCCACTCGGGACTTCGTCACCTTTGACCGGCGCGGCGTGCTCATGCCGCCGGAAGACAAAGATGCCGCACTGTTTCCCACCACGTTCGGGGGGCGATGGGCGCTGCTCCACCGGCCCGTTCCGCAGATGTCCCTCGGTGCCCACGTCTGGCTGTCGTACAGCCCTGATCTCAACCACTGGGGCGACGGGCGCGTCATCCTGCCTGCCCGACGCGGTGGCTGGTGGGATGCCAACAAGATCGGCCTTGGGCCCCCACCGCTGCTGACCCGCGACGGCTGGTTGATTTGCTACCACGGCGTGAAAACCACGGTCGCCGGGCAGATCTACCGACTCGGCTTGGCGCTTCTCGACCGTGACGACCCGAGTGTGGTGCTGGCGCGCGGCAACGAATGGGTGTTTGGGCCCTGCGCCCCGTACGAACTGGCCGGCGACGTGCCCGGCGTGGTGTTTCCGTGCGGCTGGCTGGTCGAAAACGACGGCGACACCCTACGCATGTACTACGGGGCCAGCGACAGCACCATGTGCCTGGCAACTGCCAGCGTTTCCGTGCTTCTGGACCATTTGCACGCCCACCCCTTCCCCGCCGATCTCGAACTCCCCCGGAGGCCAACGCCCTTTGAAACCGCTTAAACCAACCTGAGCAACAGACCTGTAACGCAATTGGGGCCAATTGGCTCAAATTTTCGCGCCGTGGCGCGGAGTGAGTTAAACATCCCGTAGAGTACTCGTCATGATTCAGCGGGTCCGCGACCAACCGGTCGTGGAGGCGGGGGCGCTAGAGGGCTTTGGGGCCATCTTTAACGCAGGCCTCGTTTACCACGACGACAAATATCATCTCTTCGCGCGCGCCATTCGCACCGGATACCGGCGCAATGAGGGTGTGGGGCCAAAGTTCCTCGATTACGTGTCCGATGTCTTGGTGTTCGAGTCTCTCGACGGCGTCGATTACTCGTTCTCCTATGTACTGGCCAAAGCCGGCACCTTAGGCGTCGACTGCTTCGAAGACCCCCGGGTACAACTGGTCACTGACCACACCGGCAGCCACTTCATCATGACCTACACCAACCTGCCCGAACCTCTCGGTGATCACCCGTGGCGTATTGGTGCCCACGTGCTCGATTATCGCGGCGGTCGGTTCCATGTGATCGAGGAGAGCGGCATTCTGCTCGGCCCGGACGGCATGAAGAACAAGGACGCGGTGGTGTTCAACCTGGCCGACGGTCGCGTCGCCATGATCCACCGGCTGTACCCCGACATTCAGATCGCGGTGTTCGATGACCTCAACCACCTGTGGCACGCCGACGTCGAGTACTGGGATAACCACATCGCCACGCTGGATCAGCACGTCATCATCCGGCCCCGTCCGGGTGCGCTCGGCGTCGGAGCCGGCGCTCCGTTGGTTGCCACTGCCGCTGGCCTGTTGATGTTCTTCCACGAGCGTCGCGAAGACGGCGTCTACACCGCCCGTGTCGCTCTGCTCGATGCCACGACTGGTGCCGTCATCGGCATGCTCGATGACGAACTCCTTGAGCCGGAGTTGCCGTGGGAATGCATTGGCGACGTCGACAATGTGGTGTTCGTACAGGGTGCCCATCGTCGTGACGATGGCACGATCTACCTGGTGTACGGCGCCGCGGACCGCCACGTAGGTGCAGCCGTAGTAAACGAAGCAGCCCTCCTCGATCGGCTACTCTCCCCCGTCGCCTCACTCGTCTAGGACGCCCAGCTCACCAGGTTGCGTCTCCTCAGGTTTTTTGGCAGTAGGTGATGTCGGATATCGACACCGTGTACTGCCGGAACCGATAGGAAGGCAGCGACGCCTCACATTCTCGCAGTCCAGGTGACCAGGGTGCCGCCTGTGTCGCGGGCAACGATGGTGGATGTTCCTCCGACGCGTATCGCTCGCGACTCCAGGTTGTTGAGGCCGTTGCCGCGGACGGCGGCAGAATCGAACCCGACGCCGTTGTCGGCAATGGTGCAGCGAAGTTCGCCCTCATCGATCACGATCGAAACGGCGACGGCGCTGGCGCGCGCGTGTCGCAACACATTAGAGAGCGCTTCGGTCAATGATGGCAGCAGCTGCTCTACGACCGCGCCGGGAACCGAGTCCGGTTCGCCGAGCAAGGTAAACGTAGGGCTGAAGCCGAGCTGCAGCGCAGCCGTGTCCAGGATCTGTCGGATCTCACGATCGAGGGCCAACGGCAGCGGCATGTTGAGACGAAAGATGGTGGAACGGAGCTGCACGATGGCCTGATCAAGTAGATCGATGGTGCCTTCCACCCGCTGGGCCGCCTTCGGATCGGGGATCAAGGTCTGTACCGATTGCAGGCCGATACCGGCGGCGAACAGACGCTGAATGACCACGTCGTGGAGGTCTTTGCCGAGCAGGTCGCGCTCCTCGAGCACCCGCAGTCTGGCCTGCTGCTGACGGGCTTCATTGAGCCGGACGGCGGTGGCGGCTTCCGCCGCGAAGCTGGCCACCACCGCAACATCTTCCTGGTCGAATGCATGCTCACGTCGACTACTGAGAAAGAGCAGCGAGTCGATGCTGTGGTCACCTCGAATGGGTACGATCATCACAGAACCCATCCCGGCCGGGGATGACGCACGGTTCGGTTCCAATATGCGCTGATCGGAACTGAGCGAGTCCGACAGGAACGACTTGCCGCTCAGCGCAGCCCGAACCGGTTCGTCGATCACAAAAGTTTCGGGCACCAAATCGCGCGTGGCCGCGCTATCGGCTGCGATGTGACGCATCAGACCGAAACGATGATCGGGCCGTGACATCAATGCCGTTTCGGCTTGCACCAGATTGCGCGCGTGCCAACAAATCAGGTTGAGCGTGTCCTCCAACGGCACGGCAGCGAGCAAACCCGACCGAATCTCACCGAGTCCGACCAACCAGCGCCGACCGCGATCGACCGCGGCCTCGGCCTGCTTGCGGTTGGTGATGTCAACGACGTGGGCCAACGTGCGTTCAGGCGTTCCGTCGTCGCCGAGCAATGTGGTCGAGTGCAAGGTGGCCCATACGACTCGGCCGTCTTTGTGCAAGTAGCGCTTTTCGGTGGTGTAGGCCTGTCGCTCGCCAGAGAGCATCTGTCGCGCCGCCTGATCATCCTGGGCGCGGTCGTCGGGATGGGTGAGCTCGGCGAAGGTTTTGGCGAGCAGTTCCTCTCGGGAGTAGCCAAGCATGGCGCACAGCGCCTCATTGGCGTTGGTTATCGCTCGCAACTCGGGAACAGCCAACGACGCCATCGCCATGCCGACCGGAGCGTCATCGAACGCCGCTCGCCAGGCGGCCTCGCTGGCGGCCACCGCCTTCGCGGCCTCAAGCCGTTCGGTGATGTCGCGGGCCAGTGCCACGAGGAGGCGGGGCATCTTTGCTCCGGCTGCAGGTGGATACTCCAGCACCACTTCGACCGGAACGTCGCGTCCATCTTTGCGCCGGTGGAAGGTGGAAAAGACCGAGGTGTGCAACTCCTCCGACAGCAACGGAGCGAGCAATTCTCGCATGCGACGCTCGTCATAGTCGGGCATCACATGCAGTGGCGTCATTCCCATGAGTTCGTCACGGGAGAAGCCCAGCTGATGCATCGCCCCCTGATTGACGTAGGTGAACTGAAGCGTTTCGGGCGAGAACATGAACACCGCATCGCGCGTGGCGTCCATGGTGTGTAACACCGCTTGGGCGTGGGCTTCCACGGCGACGCGCGCGCTGATGTCACGAACCGTCGCCACGGCGCGCAGCGGCCCGACATCGGTCGCCGGACTCAACGAAACCTCCACCGGGAAGCTCGTTCCGTTCTTGCGGCGGCCAAGCAATTCAAGGCCACCGCCCATAGCGCGCACGGTCGGATGCAGTCGATACCGCTCCCGATGCGTGACGTGGACATCGCGAGAGTTCTCGGGCAGGAGTATCTCGACGGGACGGCCGATCAATTCGAGTCGGTCGTACCCAAACATCACTTCAATCTGGGCGTTCACCAGCAGCATCGTGCCGTCACCATCGGTAAGAATCATTCCGTCGGGCGAGGCATCCACCATGGTCGATGCCTCGATGTCGTCGCTCACCGGTCGGGGTGCCCTCGTTCGTCGACGCTCCGTAAGCGGGCGGGGTGGTGGCGGCACCCGCTCACCAGCCCGGAAACGCAACGCTACGTCGAGGAGTGGCGCGACCTGATCGGCAAAACGACCGAGTAGCTGCAGGTCGTGAGATGCGAGCACTCGACCGCCGTAATCGGTATTTGCCGTGAGCACGCCGACTGTCATGCCATCGCTCGTCACCGGCACCGCCGCGGTCGACCCGATGTGGGCAAGGACCACTGCTGGCTGCCACTTGGCCTTCTCACTTGTTGCATCAGCTACCAGAACGGGTTGACCCGACGCAAGCACCTCGCCCGAAAGACAGCCCGACGTCGGCACACGTAGCCCCACGAATCCAGGTGCCCTTGCTCCGCTCGCAGCAACCGTCACAACCGTGTCGCCCGAGTCGTCAACGAAGTTCAGCGCAGCGAAGTCGACATCAATCAGAACGGTGGCCGCATCGACCACCGCTTGGTACACCACATGCACCTCGGATGATTCACGTGCCGCAATCGCGACCCGAGTGAGCGCGTGGGCCAGCGCGGTGTCGGCCCGCCCGCGGGCTCGATCTGCGGCCGACTCCGCCATTTTTCGGTCGGTCGCTGGCAGCACCATGATCATCACGCCCGCCACGATGCCGACCTCATCGAACCGAGACGACACCACGACATCGCCCCACCGCTGCCCCGCTGTCGTGATCACCAGAACGTCAGTCACCGGTACAATGCTTCGTTCGCCGCGCAGCGCGGCACGGACCGCTGCCGCGATTTTTGTTCCTGTTTCCTGGTCCCCGGCGGCAGCGCACGCGTCAAAAACCGAGACGCCCGCGTCGCATGCGAAGAGCGCCAGGTTCGTTTCCTGCGCGAGACGTTGCCATGCCTCGTTCGCAGCAATCAGAACACCCTGATCGTTAAGCAATCCGACTTCGACCGTAAGGCCGCTGAGGTCCGCCGACATCGCCGATGCGGTGATGTCGATTTTGTCCATCCCCTTTCCCGTGAGAATGCGGCGCTGCGTCTGGCGTTATCACTCTTGCACGTCGGTCGCCTGAACTCTACGCGAAACTTTGCTTGAGCTGTTGACTACCTATCAATCGACTCGGGGAAACGGCGAACAAACTCCTCCTGCGCCTTGGTGAGCACGTGATCCGGCACCCCCGGTTCGAGGCTGGTCGTGCGAATGAGTTCGATCGTCTTGTCGATCAGGTCGCTGGAACGGTCGAGCCGGGCACCGCCTTCCAGCGAGCAGGACGACACCGTTCGCAGCGTGAGCGAGATGCCGTAGAGGCGTTGCACGATGAGATCGAGCAACTCCCGCGCATCCTGTTCGCGATCGAGCAGGTCATCACGTTGGTGCTCGGTGTCCACCTGCGAACTCCGGTTGCGAATCGAGGCGACGGTCAACAGCCCCTCAGCAACCGGCTGAAGTTGGATGTCAAGCGGGACGAGCGATCCGTCCTTTCGTCGGCCGTGGATGTCGAGACCCGAACCCATCTCACGGGTTTGTGGCCGCTTGGCAAACGCCATTCGCGCCCGTTCGTGTCCAAAGCAATGTTCTACCGCCACAAGCATCTCCACCGGGTGGCCGACGAGCTCATATACCGCGTAACCCAGCATGGTGGCCGCATGGGCATTGGCAAAGATGATGACACCGGAGGCGTCAACGACGAAGATGCCGTCCGCAACCGTTTCCAGCCACGACCAATCGGCGTTGGTCGCATGGTTGTGCTCCTGGGTCACCTCAACTCCGAATCGTCCGTGTCGCCGCCATCACTCGTACGACAACCAGCGTTTGACCCATGGTGACGAAACCGCACACGGCCTGACCAGGGCCGAAGGTCCTTACCAAGTAAGGCGATCCGGTGACCTTGGCCTCTTCTGCTGCGGCATTATTTCGTGGGAGAAAGGATCTATGAGTTCACATCCGGTGGTACACCAGTGCCCATTCTGCGAGCTGGTCTTCAGCTATCACAACGAAATCAAAGATCACATCGTGCACGATCATAAAGAGCATGCAGACATGGCGGAAACGGCTGTGACCAATGAACTCCCCCACTAGCACCCTCACCGCCCGCAAGAGCACCGCCCCGTCGGAACAAGCCTGGCCCATCGTGCCGTTCGTTTTCTCCGTTTTCGCCATCTTCGCTTCGATGGTTGCCATCTTCGTGGTCGCCAATAATCGCAGCAGCAAGAGCGTGGCAGCTTCATCGGCAGCAGCCATTGAGATCACGCTGAAAGAGTTCAGCATGTCGCCAGCCGAGCTCACCGCTCCTCCCGGCGATATCTCCCTCCGGATCACCAACAGTGGCACAGCCGAACATGACTTCGAAGTGGTCGGACAGGGCAAGACCAAGCGGCTGGCTCCGGGCCAGGCCGACGTGTTGTCGCTCAAGAACTTGCCAGCCGGCCACTATGCAATCCGCTGCAACGTGCCGGGCCATTCCGCCGCTGGCATGTCCGCCATGCTGATGGTGTCGGTTGGCGCCAAGCTCGGTGGATCCGGTGCAGCGGACGTCGCCATGACGCCCGCTGAGATGGACGCCAGCATGACCAAGATCGCCAAGACCTTTCCGGCCAAGACCGCCGGTCACGGTGGCGATCTCCTCGAACCCAAGGTCATGCCCGATGGCACCAAAGAATTCGACATCACCGCCAAGATCGTCGACTGGGAGACCGAGCCCGGCAAGACCGTGAAGGCCTGGACCTACAACGGCGTGGTGCCGGCGCCAACCATCAAAGTGAACGTCGGCGACAAGGTACGCATTGTTCACCACAATCAACTCGAGGAGTCGACCGCCATCCACTTCCACGGTGTCAAGGTGCCGAACGCGATGGACGGTGTGCCTCCCTACACGCAGGAGGTGATCAAGCCTGGCGCGACGTTCACCTACGAGTTCACCGCCGCCGAACCAGCGGTAGGTACCTACCACTCACATCAGAACGCCCAGGTGCAGGTGCCCAATGGCATGTTCGGCGCCTTCCTCATCGGGGATATGCCCATCCCGGCATCGACCAACGTGACCAAGATCGACAAGGAATATGTCATGGTGTTGAACGATGCCGGCAACATCGGGCTGAGTCTCAACGGAAAGTCGTTTCCGGCCACCGAGCCGGTCGCTTTGAAGGTGGGACAGTCGATGCTCGTGCACTACATGAATGAAGGACTCACGGCGCACCCCATGCACCTGCATCAGCCATCAGGATTGATCATCGCGAAGGATGGCTTGCCACTGACGCAACCCATGCCCAGCGACACCATTAACGTGGCACCGGGCGAGCGCTACAGCGTGCTCTACACCCCGACCGAACCCGGGGTATGGGCGTGGCACTGTCACATCCTCACCCACGCCGAAGGCACCAAAGGCATGTTCGGCATGGTCACCGCCCTCATCGTCACCTGACCACTACAAGCGAGGTAGTCATGACCGTCAAAAACGAAGTCGCCGTTCCTGTCGTTGTGCCTGCGCCATATCAGCATCTTGTGCTCGGCGTGTTCGGCTTCCGTCCTGGCGAGCATCTGGTTCAAGTTGCCAGTGAACTCGCCAGGGGCACCGACGCACAGTTGCATCTCGTGCGTCTGCTACTGGACTGGGAGTACCGGGTGGCCAACGATGCGAAGGCCGAGCTGCAGGATCTGGCCAAACGGTACAACGCCGACGCAGACGTCGTGCTCACCAGCCGATCGCATCCGTACCGCTCCCAGCAGCTCTCGGAATTTGTCGATTCGTTTCCGAACGCCTGTGCCGTGGTGCCCACCGACACCACGTTCTCCATTGCCGATGATCTGCTCGGCTCGACGGCGGCAGAACTCCTACGTCACACGCGGCGCCCGATCATCGGCGTTGGATCCAATGTCGTCGTCGACCGACCGGTGGAGCAGGTGGTAGCCCCGGTTGACGGGACAGCGTTCTCCACCGAGATCCTCCCCGAGGCTGCTCGCTGGGCGAAGGCGTTGCGCGTGCCGCTCTGGTTGGTGCAGGTGATTGATGCAAATGTTCGTTCCGAACCCGGCCTCGAGTCGGGCTGGGTTCGCCATCAGGCCGAACGACTCAGTGGCTCAGGCATCGATGTGGAGTGGGAGGTTCTGCACGGCGGTCATCCGGCCAAGGCCCTCCTGCAGTGGTTGTATGCAGGACCGCACACACTCACAGCGCTCGCGACCCATGCACCCCACGGAGTGCGCACTTTTTTTACACCTAGCGTGGCGGATCAACTCCTCCAGCTCAGCCCCGGACCGGTCGTGGTCGAGCTGCCCGAATCAGCACTATGAGCTGCTCCGGTTAGGTCCGGAGACGGTAGCTGTTGAGGACTAAGGACCCTTCCGATGTCACACCCGGACTCTCGATACTCTATTTATGATGCAAACGGTGCGAACGATAAAAGTGTTTCTGCTCGATGACCATGAGATCGTTCGACGCGGTTTGCGGGAGCTGCTGGAAAGCGAAGAGGACATGGAGGTGGTGGGCGAAGCGGGAACGGCCGAGCAGGCCATCGGCCGTATCCCCGCCTGCCAACCCGACGTCGCCATTCTCGATGTGCGGCTGCCTGACGGCGACGGCATCTCGGTCTGTCGCGAGATGCGCTCGGCCCTCCCCGACCTACGGTGCCTCATGCTCACCTCGTTCAGTGATGACGAAGCGTTGATGGGTGCCATCATGGCCGGCGCGTCCGGGTACCTCCTGAAGCAGGTCCGCGGCATTGAACTCGCCACCGCGGTGCGTCGCATCGCAGGCGGCGAGTCGTTGCTCGACCCTGCCGTCACCCGTCAGGTGCTCGACCGTTTACGACGACCGACGAACGTTGATCCGCTCAAGGATCTCACCGAGCAGGAGCGTCGTATCCTCGACCTCATCGCGCAGAGTCTCACCAATCGCCAGATCGGTGCCGAGCTGCACCTTGCGGAAAAAACGGTAAAGAACTACGTGTCGAACCTGCTGGTGAAACTCGGCATGAGTCGGCGCACCGAGGCGGCCGTCTTCGCCACCAAGCTCGCCCAAGAACACCGCCGTGAATGATGGGCTCGGTCATCTGGAAGTGATGAGTGTCGAGGAATGCCTCGGCCATCTTGAGCGTGAACCGCTTGGGCGATTGTGTGTGTTGGTGGATGGAATTCCCAAAGCGTTTCCCGTCAATTACCGGCTGGGGGTCGGGCCGGACCGCGAACTCACCATCATGATCGCCACCCATCGCGGCAGCGTGATGGAAGTGGCCGACGGCATCGTTAGCTTCGAAATCGACGGCATCGACAAGCACGACACGTCGGGCTGGAGTGTGATGGCGGTCGGTCGCCTGTTTCACGGCAATTCGCTTACGGAGGAACCACACCCGTGGATCAACGGCGACGAATGGACCTGGCTGGTGCTGGCCGTCGCCGAAGTCACCGGCCGCAAATTGGCCCACGGCATCACGGAGTGGCCCTTCCGCCTCGCCGGCTACCTATAGACCTCGCGTTGAGGTGCAAGCAGGCTCGCAGGATTGCCGAGCGGAGTGAGAAGGAGCAACAACGGAGAACGGCGAAGCCGGGTTCCCATAGGCTCGAAGAGCCGCCATTGGGTAGCACGCGGTAGCGAGCGAGCGACGTTTAGTACGATGGCCTGCATGGCTCGTGCGCTGAAGTTTGGTTGGCTCTCACCCGTTATTGGCAACCGCTGGAGCGACCACAAGCCAATCGTCGTGTACCAGGACACGCACATCCTGCCGACCGCGCTCGCGCACTTCGATTCGTTATGGATCGCCGATCACTTCTACGGATTCGACGCCAAGACCGATCCATTTATGGAGGCGTGGACCACTCTCACCTGGTTAGCTGCCCGGCACCCCAACGTCGATCTTTGCCACCACGTTCTGGGCGTCGGCTATCGCCCTCCCGCGCTGACTGCGAAGATGGCGGCCACGCTGCAGGTTTTGTCGGGCGGTCGGTTCATCCTCGGTATCGGTGCCGGTTGGCGCGAGGGTGAATACCAGTCGTACGGCTACGACTTCCCGACGCCTTCGGTCCGCTTTGCGCAACTCGAAGAAACCATCAAGATCTGCCGCCTTATGTGGACCGAGGACGAACCGTCGTTCACCGGCGACCACTTCACCATCGCCGGAGCGTCGGCCCCACCGCTGCCCAGCCCGATACCTCGCGTGTGCATCGGAGCGTCGGGCGAGAAGGTCGGCTTGCCCCTCGTCGGCCGGCTGGCCGATCTCTGGAACGGGTCGCCGAGGGGAACCGACGACGACTGGTACCGGCGGCTCGGTATCGTGCACGCTTCGGCCGTTAAGGCTGGGCGTGATCCGGCTGACATCGAGGTCACGACCACGCTCGAGTACCCGCTTCCAGAGACCGATGAGGACGCCGAAAAGCTGTTGGCCGCGCTCGCCCACCATGCCGATCGCGGCGTACAGCACTTCGTGATGGACTTCGGCCATCCACAGTCGACCGAACCCGTTCACCGCTTCGTCGAGCAGGTGATGGCACCGTTGCGGGCGGCTTCGTGAGGAAGTCCTGACGTGACGGAGACCCACCGACGTTGCGTGACGACGGAGGTGTCGGCCGTTTCGTGCCGCTGCCGCCGCAACGCATCCTCGACACCCGAGACGGCAACGCGCCCCCCAGGCCAAGCTGTCCCCCGGACAGATCATCGACGTGCGGATCACGGGCCGCGCCGGCGTGCCGGCCGGTACCCACCTGCTCGTCGACGTCGCCGGTGACTACACGAAGTAGCGTCGCCGCATGCACGACGACACCGAGATCAGCTGGTATCCCGTCCCCGACGCCTCCGATCTGCCGGAGGATTTGGCCAAGTTGTTCGCCAAGGCGCAGGCCAACCTTGGCTTCGTTCCCAACGTGTTTCAGGCCATGGCTTTTCGCCCCGACCATATGCGGGCGTGGTTCTCACACTTCAAACAGCTGCATGTGCCCAGCGAGCATCTGTCGGCTGCCGACCGCGAAATGATCGCCGTGGTCGTATCGATGGCCAATGGCTGTCTGTACTGTCTGGTCGCCCATGGGGCCGCGCTGCGCGAGGCCATGGGTGATCCGGTACTCGCTGACCGCATTACACTCGACTGGCGACGAGCTGGTCTCGACAATCGTCAGATCGCCATCTGCGAGTACGCCGAGAAGATCACGGTCCGGCCGACAGAAACCTCACGGCAAGACATTGATCATCTGCAGTCGTTCGGCCTCACGCTGGAAGAAACCTGGGATGTCGCCGAGGTCGCCGCGATGTACAACTTCACCAACCGTATGGCCATGGCAACGGGCCAACTTCCCAACCGCGAGTACCACAGCCTCCACCGCTGACTCCGGGGGCTCGGGCGTTCTGTAGGAGCGCGTGGTTGTGGGACACCCGCGCGTGCCTACAGAGAGCAACAATCAAGGCTCAGGCGCTCGGATCAGCGCTCGCAGCGGGTACCAGGGATCGCGCCCGTTCACGTAGTCGGTGATGTCGACGCCGTTGATAACGACTCGGTCGACCAACGCGTCGATGTCCACATTGACGAGAAACATTCTGGTGAGCTTGGCGTCCGTCAGGTCGACGTCTCGGAACGTCGCACCGCGGAGGTCGACACCCCAGAACTCCGCCCCCGAAAGATCGCGATATTCAAACGACTCGGCCATCCGCTCCGCCATCCAATTGTGTCGGCGGGTCGCCGCGGGCGAGCGCTCGCAGTCGCGGCTGAGCAATGGAAGTTGCCCGAACTGGATGTCGAGTTCGGCACCGAGGTCGGTGCGATTGGGAACTCCCTTCACTTCAGGTATCAAACACAGCGGGATCCTCAGCTCGTGTTGGATCAACTCCGAGCGGCTCGAGCGCGCATGGACGGACTCGACGCCTAACTCCCGCGCCGAACGGTGGATTATGCGCTCGACCTCGACTGGTGGTGGCGTTCGTCACCAAGCAAATCGACTCCGTCAGGCCTGGAGCCGCTCCTTTGCCGCTGTCAGCAACTGCTCGGCCCATCGTACGCAGCTCGCCGCATCGGCGGCGCTGATGTCGACGCTTTCGTAGCCAGCCTGAGTTTTGCGGTCGAGTGCCCTCTTAAGAGAGGCCGACAATTTAGCATCGACTTTGCGAAGTAGCTCGACGGCCGCGCCTGCTGCAAGTCGCACGGCTTGCGGGCGCCCTTGCCCCGACTCATCGTTCACGAACACCCATTGCGTCGCCGCATAGGCGTCGTCGAACGGTACCGGGAACCGGTGCTCGGGGGCCTTTTGGTAGTTCACCGCGACGACGATGCAGCCGGTACGGTTGGCGAGGGCACGATTCGGCGGGTCGAAGACGCCGATGTTGCTGATGACGAACCCGCTGCCGTGGAATGACACCAACGCGGGAAACGGAGCGCAGCCCGTCACGGGCGTGTAGATGCGCACCGGAAGATCTGCGGTCGGCCCAGGTATGAAGCGGTGCTCGACCGACGCCACCTGTTCGCCCGGGCCGAACAGCTCAAGGAACCCGTATGCGCCGAGCCTCGCCTCCGCCGGCGTCTGCTCGTGCAATGGCCGTCCGCCGTTCGCTGCCAGCCGTGCCAACACCGCAGCGGCCTGGGGGGTCAAGCGCCGTCAGCCTCACCTGCTCGGCGTCGTACGGAGTGCTGGCGGTGGCGGTACGCGCCGTCCGTCGAGGCGGGCCATCAGGCGTCCGCCGACCCGTTCGATCTCGTATGTCGCAAGTGGGATCCGCACCGGCTTGCGCAGCGGCTCACCCGTGCGAACATCGAAGCGACCGTTGTGCTTCGGGCATTCGATCGTGCAGCCGTCGAGGAACCCCTCGGCAAGGTGGGTTTGGCCGTGGGTGCACAACCCATCGGTCAGCGCATAAAG
>JANMCE010000162.1:0-7910 GCA_031360915.1 Actinomycetes bacterium
AACTGCCGCGCCCGGTCCGGTGTGCCAAGTACCGGTTCGAGAAACGAGCGGACGACGTCGACACCGGGATGGTCGGCATGCCCGTAGCCCATGGCGAACACGGCCTCGCGAGCAGCGGAAAGGTCGGCGAGCAATCCTGGCGCGAGCGGAGCGAGCGATCCGGCCCGAGCCAGGTCGACGGTCGCCTGAAACCCCGCTGGTGGGATGTTGTCCTGCGTGTCGCAGTTCAGCAACGTCAGCGTCGACAACCGGTGCGCGTAGCGGGCGGCGAAGACTTGGGCGACGGCACCACCGGTGTCATGGCCGACAGGGTCAACGCGTTCCACGCCCTGCGCGTCGACGAAGGACAACACGATATCGGCGAGACCGCCCAGCGATACGTCCTGATCGGGCGAGAACGGACTCAACCCGAGCAACGGGAGATCGACCGCCACGCAACGGCGCGACGGTGACACCAACTCGATCACATTGCGCCACAACAGTGCGTTCGTGCCGATCCCGTGCACAAACAACGCGACCGGTCCGTCACCGCGGTCGAGATAGCTGATGTCGCCGAGCCGCGTAGCGGCGGTTCGGTGGGCGTACTCCAACAGGTGAGACATGAGTTTGACCTTTCGTTGGGTCGGTCCTCCGGGTGGGTGCGGAAGGCACTACGCTCAGATCCAGACCGACAGTCTGTATAAAACTAGACCGACTGTCGGTCGGTCAACGGTTCAAGGAGGAATTTTGTCGACACGCCTGGATCAGGGCAAAGCAACCAGGGGCCGGTTGGTGGAAATCGCCACGGACCTCTTTGGCACGCTCGGCTACGAGGCCACATCAACGGAGGCGGTTCTTGCCGCAGCCGACGTGAGCCGCGGGTCGCTCTATTACCACTTCAAAGGCAAAGAAGCGCTCTTCGATGCAGTCCTGCAAGCGGTCGAGGACCGTATCGGGAAAGCGACGATTGACGCCGCAACGGGCGCTACGGACACTGTCGCGGCGGTGCGAGCCGGATGTGTCGCCTGGATTCAGTTGGCGGGCGACCCCGTCGTGCAGCGGATCGTTCTCGTCGACGCGGTGTCTGTGCTCGGCTGGCAACGCTCCCGAGAAATTCAACAACGCGCCGCGCTCGGCGTGCTGACGGGCGCCATGAAAGCACTCATCGACGAAGGCGAGGTGCCGCACGACATGGCTGATGTCTTCGCTCACATCGTGTTTGCGACGATGTGCGAACTGGCGCTCATGGTCGTGCAGGCCGATGACCCAGCCGCCGCCCAACTGACGGCTATCGCGGCAGTCGACCACTTCCTTGCCCGCCTCCTCCGTCGCGGACGGATCGACGAATAGGCTCTCCCGACGGCATCGACCCGCCCGCGTCGTCGCGATCGTTGAGCTGACGGAGCTTGATCGTCGAAAGCAGATCGAGGTGAACCGAGGGGTCCCGGCAACTCGTGCTAGACCGCTGTCGCTCAGTCGTGGACGCGCCAGGTTCGGCCGTCGAGAAGTTCGCGGGCTGCGTCGAGGTGCCCGGCGTGGCACGCGGTCTCGGTGGTGACGTGGAGCAAGACTTCTCGCAGGCTGTTGAGTCGCCAAGAACCGAACGTCGCGTCGGGCCACCATACCGGTGCTGTTTCGGTCGGCGTGTGTCCGATGATCGTCGTTGCGAGCGCGGCTTCGTGGCGATAGCGCCTGAGTACGTCGTGCGAGCTGGCGTCGAGTACCACATTCCACGATTCAGTGCGGCGGCGCTCGAGTTCGGCGGTAACGGCAGGTTCGCCAGCGATGACGCCTCGGAACCAGAATCGCTCGACATCGAAGGTGAGATGGTTGACGAGGCCGAGACATGTCCATCCAGACGGCAGGATCGGTCGGTGTAGCTCCGTCTCGGAGAGTCCTTCGAGGATGCCGACCACGTGGTCACGTTGCTCTTGTAGGGAGGCCGTTAGTACGGCGTGTTCCGCACTATGGATCGGTTTCGGGTCCCAAGGGTTGTTGGGGCCAGATCCGACCGGCTTGTCTTTCATCACGAACGTTCCTCCGTTGACTTTGGCGTGCCTCGAACGATTGAGACCTCGGTGGCCTGGCAGACTCATCGCCGTGAGCGACAATTCCTGGTCGAGTTCGGCCATCGAACAAATGGGCCCAGAAGGAGACCTGGTGCGGGCTCGTGGCGGTGACGGAGCGACGCAGCGTTCAAGATCACCGGGGGCACCGGTGGCCCGAACACCTTGGCGCCGAACGCCACGTGCACCTTTGAGATCGCGTTCGCCCCGACAACAACGGCCGCGCTGAGCGCAGTGCTGACCGTAACCGATTCGGTCGGTACGGCAACGACGATCAGCCTCACCGGTGCGATAGCGACGGCACCGCCGACACCCGAACAAAATCCGCTGCCCGTCGTCACCGTCGTGACACCATCGGCGGGTCCGAGCGCAGGCGGCCCGCGTGTGACGATCAAGGGACGGAACTTCGTCAATGTAAGCGTCACCCGCTTCGGAACGGTGGCGGCGAGCGACGTCTCGTGTCCCATACAGAACACCTGCATCGCCACCAGCCCGGCCGGTCAAAAGGACGTCGAGATCACCATTGCGACTCCCGCTGGCACGACCGCCATCAACCGGGCCGACCGGTACGCCTACCGGGGCTGAGATCGAAGGTGCGAGGCGTTCGGGACGGTGGTATCACATGCGATGAAAGGTACGCATTCGACTCAGTGGTTCACGATGTCGCATGCGTTGTTCGCAGAGATCTCATAGGCATCGTCGGTGGTACGCCACCGGCGCTGCACCATGAGACGATAGATCTCGCATCCCAGGCACAGTCCGAGTACTGCCTCAAGCCACATGAGTGTCAGGCAGGTCAGACAGATCGATCTCGGAAGCCAGCCGTGGATGCCGCTATTGGTGATGACAGCCATCGCCGTGGATGACGAGCCCGAGGCTCCAAGCGAAGCGCTTGGGCTTGGCTGACACCCACTGTGGAGTTTGGCGTCGTGTGAGCCATCGCGCCGCTATTCCGGCTGGACTGCGTTCGAGTCCGGCGGTTACCCGCAGAAGAAAGTCGATCGCGAAGAAGGTGCTGACGGCGCGGATCGGCACGAAGCGCTTGTCGAAGTTGGCGTAGACGAATGCAACGGCACCGAGGGCCATGGTGATCCCGGCCGCAACTCGCGCGTGCTGTTCGTCAACAGACGGCGCGTAGAGCAGTTTGCCGTCGGCTATGCGCAGGCCGTCAATTCGGGAGAGTTTTGTGGTCATGACTGTCCTCCGGTCGTGATGAAATCGATGTCCGCGATCTCGTCGGCGGTGCGGTCTACGAAGTTTTGGAGGAAGCAGGCGAAGCGGTAGATGTCGGCGAAGTTGCTGGCGATTCCGAGAGACACCCTTACTGCGGCAAGGACGCGGTCGTGCTGACGAATCAGGCCGTCGCGGAGCTCGTCGGGCCAGACCGGTTCGGCGCGGCCGAACCACGTTTCCATCTCGTCGGATCCGAGGTGATGCGCCGCTTCGCCAGCGCCTGGGTTGCAGAAGCATCCCGTACGTAGCGAGATGTTAGCCCGGTTGGCCAAAGCCTCGACGTGTTGCTCGCACACCACGCGCCCGTCGCGGTCGCGTACGACGAAGGCCACGGTGCCTCCGCGGTGCTCCGAGACTGTCGGCCCGTCGATACCGACCACGGGCCGACCATTGCCATGGTGGAGCGAGGTAATCGCTTCGAGCAGCCACTCAGTGAGCGACGCGACCCTCTCGTGGATCTTCGCGATTCCGAGCCCCTCGATCCGCCGCAAGCCGGCTGAAACGGCGGGCAGGCTCAGGTAGTCGACGGTGCCGTCCTCAAAGCCGCCTTCGTCGGGTCGGAGGTAGTGACCGTCGCCTTGCACCGAAGCGATGGTCACGGTGCCGCCCGCGAACCAGGGCCGCGCCAGAGAGCGCATTCGATCGCGGCGAAGCAGCAGACAGCCGACTCCGGTCGGATATCCGATGATCTTGTAGAACGACGCGGCCACGAAGTCGGGGCGGGTGCGAGATATGTCCAATCGGTTCGTGGGTGCGAACGCGGCCGCGTCGAGCAGCACCTCCCAACCGCTGGCGTGCGCTTCATCGATGATGTCGAGCGGATGCTGCACTCCCGAGAAATTCGACTGAGCGGGAAACGCCAGCAAGTTCGACCTTGACCAGTCGGCCCCGGTCAGTACGTGCGTCAACGCCGCACGGTCGACCCGAAGCTCGGGTGCAGAGACGGGCACGTAGGCGATGGCAGCGCCCTTCCGGCGGGCGAACTCGCGGATGCCGTTGACCGAGTTGTGATTGTCGGCCATGAGTGCGAACGAACCGCCCGGCGCGAAAGGGTAGGCCTCGCCCACCAGCTTCAACGCACCGGTCGCGTTGGCGGTGAAGACGCAGTAGTACTCATCGGGTGGAGCGCCGAAGAACTCGAGCGCGGCCTCGCGTGCATCGGCTACGAGTGCGGTCGCGGCCAGCGACGTGGGGTTATTCGAATGCGGGTTGCCGAAGACGCCTCGCCTGAGCAGCTGCGCGTGCGCCTCGATCTGGCTTGCGGCGTAGAGGCTGCCGCCGGAGTAGTCGAGATAGACGTGCTGCTCAGCGTCGAGGCGTCCGTACTCGCAGCGCCTCATGGCTGCGAAACTGCCGTCGGGGTCGAAGCTGGGGAAGCGCTCCGCAAAAGCCTGTTCCGCGGCCCCCATTCCCGTCAGCGAATAGGTGACAGCGCGACGTCCGGTAGACAGGAGGGTGCTCATTCGACCTCTATGGCCGCCGTTGTTGCGTTTCCCCGCTGAGTGGTGGGGAACAGGCTCGCCTGATCGATATCGGCATGGATGTGCACCTTGATCTCGGCCGCCCCTTTCTTGCGCAGGTGAATGCTGAGGTTTGGGAAGGTGACGGGCGCCTCCGGCGTGAGGGTAGCGAGACCGGTCAGTTCGAACGGCGAGACGAGCAGGGTCGGAGTCTGGATCCCATTACCCAAGACGTCCTCGCCGAAGTCGGAGCGTGACGGAGTGAGAGCGGAGCCGAGGCTGAGAAACTGGGCCACGGTCGGGTCATCGATCGTCAGGTGGTATTGCACATTGATAAGGCTGATGGCGCCCTTGTTCGTGAGCGTGACATCGAACGTCGCGTCGTCTTTCGGTTGCAGCACGTCCGAGTTCCCAGTGCGGGGATTCGTCACTTCGATGATGACGTTTTGTGTGATGTAGTCCGCGACAGACGGAGGTATGTCGTTAAGGATGATGGTCATAGTGATGCTCCTGATGTGTTGGTGGATGGATCTGAAGAACCGTGCCGGTCAACCCGGCTCGTCCCATTGCGTTGGGCAAGTGCCGCGCCCACGGCGCTCACCAGAAACAGGATGCTCCCGGCCAGAAAGGCGGTAATGGCCCGGTCCTGATGTCGCTCCGAATAAAAGCCCAAACAACCGATGACGAACAGCACGGCGGACCCGATATCGGCAACGATCTGGATCCTTTCGAGCGTCCAGCTGCTGCCACTTCCGTGTCCCGCGGTCCGTAGGCGATTGGCCCCTGAGGGGTTGGACCGATGCGGTGAGGTGAGCATGGAACCATCGTCACGGATAACCACGCACCTGACATCGGTAGTACTACGCAACTTTGGCGCGCCATCAATGACGGGAGTCGCCTACGCTCGGTCTATGACCCGACTTGTGATCGGGCGGGAAACTCAGCTGGCGGCGATTGACGAGATGGTCGATCGCGTCGTCGGCCGTCATGGTGGCGTCGTGTTTCTGCACGGTCCGGCAGGCATCGGCAAGTCGTGTCTGATCGACGCCCTCGCCAGCAAGGCCGACGAGCACGAGGTGCCCGTCCGACACGCGACTGCCACCGCGACCCGCAGCGGTCAGCCGTTCTCGCTGTTCACCGAGTTCGTGCAGGAGGACGACCTCGACTCCGGCGATCCGGATGCGGAAGTGGTGCTGCGAGCCGTCGAGGCAATGAACGGCGGGAGCCCGTCAGTCCTCGTCATCGAGGACGCGCACTGGGCAGATCGGTATAGCGTCTCGGCCCTCGGTGTTCTCGCCCGCCGGGCCGTCGATCTCGGGCTGCTCTTGGCGGTGACGTCTCGGGATATACCCACGCGAGGTGATCTCGCTGTTCTCCGTAAACTCGCTAAGGCGTACGGGCACGACCTGCCACTGGTCGAACTCAGCGCGGATGAGATACTTGAGCTCGCACATGTTCGCCTCGGTCGAACGCTTGGCATTGAGCTCGTTCAGTTGTGCGGATCGGTCGGCGGCAATCCCTTCTTGGTACATGAGCTGCTCGATGCAATTGAACACCGGGCGTTCCAGCTTCCACGTGAGTGCGTAGCCGAGCCCGGCGACCTCGATCTCCGTCGCCGCATGCGTGAGGTAGCAGTTGCCTCTCTTCCGATGGGAACGGTGATCATTCCAGCGCTGGCCGCTTTGCCCGGTGGTGCCTCGGCTCGTGAACTCGCTGCGATCCTCGATGCTCCGTTCGGATCAATAGTTGACGCTCTCCTCGCTGGCATCGACGTCGGCACGCTGGTCGGTGGTCCTACCAACGTCAGCTTCCGGCACGACCTGGTGCGTCAAGCCGTGCTTGCCACCACGTCAACCGGTGTCGAGCACGATCTGATCCGCCGCGCCGTCGACGTCCTCGGATCGGTTGGCGCCGACGCCGACCGCCAGGCTGCCTGCCTGCTTGAACTCGCGACGTATGCCGACCCTGGTGACGCACCCACGCTTGTTGCGGCCGGCCGCTCGCAACTGCACGACCGGCCGGATCTCGCTGCGGACCTCTATGCCGAAGCCGCCGCGCTGGCCCACCGAACCGGGCCCGTCGATGACGCAGTGTTGTACGAGTTCGGCTCGGCGCTCTTGAACAGCGGGCGGGCTGCCGAGGTGGAGCCTTTGCTCGACCGGCATTTCGAACCCTTCCACCTTGATGAGCCAATCGCCCGCCAACGGCTCCGCGGCAACGCTGCGTTGCTCGTCGGCAAGCTGGACGTCCTTGTCGACAACTATCAATCGCTAACCGTCGACGAGATCGAACGGCGCTACTCGAACGCGGACAGCGAGGCAGTTGATGCCGTTGCCGAACTTGCCGTGTTGCGCGCCAATGCTGGTCGGCCAGCCGAGGCTCACGAACTCCTGGCGTGGGTCGCGCGGTCGTCCTGTCCGACAAACCCGAGTCTTGAAAGGACTATCCACGAAACACGATCGCTGCTCGCCGTGCTCGACGGACGATTCGACGAAGCGGTCAGACTGGCCGGCGCTGCTCTCCGCCACGCACACACCGACGTCGTACGGCCCGCGAACGAGGTGACGCCGCGCCTCATGCGCGCCATTGCGCTCGGGCACCTCGGAGACGACGAAGGCTCGCTGGCGACGGTACGAGCTCCCCTCAGGGGACAGCGGCCGCTCTGGGCGGCCCCAATGTTTCAGGGTTTCGCCACCGCGGCGCTCTACCGGCTCGGGCGGTGGGACGACGCGCTCGCGGAAGCGGACGCCGCGATTGCCGGCGCCGCCGAATGGGCCGTCGCCACCGGATCGGAGTGGCCACACGCAGTCGCCGCGATCGTGAGTATCGCCCGCGGTGATCTCGACGCGGCCTCGGGCTGGATCGCCGCGGGCGATCGCCCGGGCGCAACTCGTGGTGTCGGTCGCGAGTGGATGGCCCTCGCGGTCGTTCACCTGCTCGAAGCGCAAGGAAACGTCGCGGCCGCCAGCCAGGTGGCGGCGATGGCATCGCAACGCATCCTGGATGCACCTGCACCCGGCCTGCTCCTGAACGCTGGTGCCGACCTGGTGCGAGTGTGCCTCGCCGACGGCAACACCGATCAGGCGGCGGCGATCGCCGACACACTCGAGGCAATCGCTGGCCGCAGTACGTCAGCCGTCGCAGCCGGCACGGCGCGATGGGCCGTTGGGCT
>JANMCE010000168.1:0-2682 GCA_031360915.1 Actinomycetes bacterium
GAACGTATGCGACAGACCTTGGGTGCCCCCGTGATCGTCCGTTACGCCATGACCGAGTCGCCTTCCATCGCTGGCACGCGCACCGATGATCCAGCCGAAGTGCAATACCGTTCGGTTGGCCGACCGCAGGACGGGGTGAGGATTCGCCTTGTCGATGAACTTGGCGTCGAGGTGCCGCACGGCGACGTGGGTCGGGTACGAGTCAGCGGGCCCTGCGTGATGCGCGGCTACTGGAACGACCCGGCCATGACCGCTGCCGCGTTCGACGACGAAGGTTGGCTGGTCAGCGGCGACCTCGGCTACCTCGATCCCGAGGGCAATCTGGTGCTCGTCGGACGCCTCGGCGATATGTACATCCGTGGTGGATACAACGTGTACCCGCTAGAGGTAGAGAACGTACTGGCAGAGCACCCCTGCGTCGTGACCGCAGCGGTTATCGGCGTCGCCACCCCTGTCATCGGCGAGATCGGTCGTGCCTTCATCGTCGCCTCCGACCCTGCCCACCCGCCAACGCTGGCTGAGTTGCGCACATGGGTCAGCGACCGGCTGGCCGACTACAAACGCCCCGACGAACTGGTCCTACAGGAGAGCCTGCCGCTCACCGCCATGGGCAAGGTCGATAAATCAGCGCTCGGCGTGTGACCGCGGGCCAGGCAGCCAGGCGAGCCCTACGCAGGGACGAAGAGCGGGACGGTGACGTCGTCGGTGAGGGCTTCGTAGATGACCTTGACTGGCATACCGATCGACAGGGTCGAGCCATCGGCCGGGCAGTCGACGAGGTTCGTCATGACCCGAGGGCCTTCCTCCAGGTTAACGACGGCGGCGATGTAGGGCAGACGTTCGTTGAAGGGCGGCAGGTCATTCATGTAGACGGTGGACCAGGTGTAGAGGGTCGCTCGACCACTCGCCTCAACCCATTCCACGTCCTCGCTCCAGCAGCCAGGGCAGAACGTGCGCGGGTAGTGATGCGCCTCGCCGCAGGCCCGACAGCGACGGATAAGAAAACGGTTCTCGCGGGCCGCATCCCAGAACGGGCGGGTGTCATCCTCGATGGTCGGCAGGTCAGTGCGGGGCCGGGCAACAGACATCGTTCGTGCACCTCTCGTTCGCTGCGGCCCGTCCGGCACCGCAATCTGACAATGCTGTCACAGTAGGGCTAGATGCCGCCGAGGATGCCGTCGATGACGAAGGCAAAGGTTGCGTCGCGGACGGCCGCTGGCGATAGCTGCACGCTGGCCGAATAGGCCATCTGGGGGAAGTATTCGATGACGGCCATCAGCATCATGACGCCGCTGATGTTGCCGACCGGAGCAACGCTCTGCCGCACGAATCGGGTGAAGCGACGACGAGAAGCCATCCCGATGGCTTCGGCAAGCGTGTACAGCTCTTTGTTATCAGGAACGCGTTCAGTCCATGCTCGCAGTACCGCTGTGTTCTCTCGGCCGAAGGCAAGCAGACGTTCGAGCCACTCGACGAGCGCGAGTCGCCCGGTGAGGTCGCCGAGGTCATGCAGCGTCATATGCACGTGGCAGGCTTCCTCGGCAAGGGCCAGCAGCACGTCGAGCTTGTCGGTGAAGTACTTATAGAACGTCCCTCTGGCGACACCGGCCTCGGAAGCAATCTGTTCAACGGTGGCCGCCTGATATCCCGACGATGCGAACACGGCCGCCGCGGCGTCGAGCAACCGTCGCACGGTCTTTTTTCCTTGGGTACGAAGCCCGACGAGGCGATCATCGGCCTCAGGAAACTCAGGTGTGTGCTCGGCGACCGCGCTCTCACCGGTCAACTCACTTGCGGGATCGTCGAAACACTGGTGTCCGTCCTGAGGCGGGAACAGAAAACGCTGGAACGCCTTCGCTAGGTCGGCGGCGAACCGAGGCCGCCACGACTGATCGGGCCAGTAGAGATCTCGCACATAGTTAGCTCGGGTGAGCACCGCAGCGAGCAGCACCGCACAAGGCACGGATCGTTCCTCGGAAACTCCAGCGGCCACAAGGTGCCGAGCGAGCCGGCGGGTGTGACGCCGGGTAAAGGTATCGAGCGGCTCACGCAAGGCGGTCTCGGGCGAGTTCACCTTGGCCCATTCGATGAAGACGGTCGACAGCCCTTCGAAGATCTCGACCCACTCGGTAACCCAGGCCGACAGGTTGGCGAAACCCTCTTCGGAGGCGCCGAAGGGCCCGATGCGATCGAGTAGGCCGAGCAGCGCCGAGCCGCCTTCGTCGATGAGTTCAACGAAGAGCGATTCCTTGCTCTCAAAGTACTGATAGAGCGTCGCGCGAGACACGTCGGCCCCGGTGGCGATGTCATCCACCGAGGTCACATGAAAACCCTGGATAGCGAACGCCCGCAGCGCTGATTGCACGATCTCTTCACGGGTCTGCTCGCCCCGCTCACCGACAACAGGGCTATGAGCGCCGTAGCTCGCCCGCCTCGCTATCACCGGTCTATCCACATCTCCGATTGTAGGCGGCGGCGCGGGTGAGGCTGGACTCCAGGTCGTTCAGACTTCCTCTGCCCTCACCTCGCTAGGGTCACAATATGCAACCTGGTGACTACGTTTCGAACGGTGATGAACGTCCGGCCGTCATCATGGCCACCTGCGACCTCGCCGTGACCTACCGGGAAATTGACGCTCGGTCGAAGCAACTTGCGCAACTGTTTTATGACCGAGGTTTGCGC
>JANMCE010000173.1:0-8986 GCA_031360915.1 Actinomycetes bacterium
ACCGAAATGGTGCGAGCGGAGTCGAGGGTGCGCTTGGCCATACCACTGAGCACTCCACCAGGACCGAGCTCGATGAAGTCAGTGACCCCTGCTTCTTCCAACGTCAGCAGGCAGTGCTTCCAGCGAACCGGAGAGGAGAGCTGGGCCGACAACAGGCTGGCCCAATCGCTGCCCTGGTCGTGTGCGATGGCATCCACGTTGGACACCACGGGCACCTCGGTGTCTCGAGGGTTCGCCTCGGCAATGGCTTTACGAAGTCGATCGCGGGCGGGCGCCATAAACGGCGTGTGGAACGCGCCCGAGACGGGAAGCGGCATGACCTTCTTGGCGCCGAGTTCCTTGGCGTGGGCAGCGGCCGCGGCGACACCTTCGGGTGAGCCGGCAATCACCACCTGGCCAGGGGCGTTGAAGTTGGCGACCCACACGTCGGAGTCGGCCCGACGACAGGCGACCTCTACCAGGTCGTCATCGAGTCCGAGCACAGCGGCCATGGTGCCCGGATTCTCAAGGCCGGCGTCGTGCATGGCGTCGGCCCGCTCACAGACCAGGCGCACACCGTCTTCGAACGACAGCGCGCCAGCAGCGGTGAGCGCGGTGTACTCGCCAAGGCTGTGGCCGCCGCAATAGGCCGGTTCGAGGCCGAGACGCTCGACCGCGTCGAGCACCATCAGGCTGGAAACGAACGTCGTGAGCTGCGCGTTGCGCGTGTCTTTCAGTTCGTCGGCGTCAGCATCGAGAAGGAGGCGGGCGATATCACGGTCGGCAACAGCACTTGCCTCATCGACAAGTTCCCAACTCTCGTGATCGACCCACGGTCGTCCCATGCCCGGGCGTTGTGAGCCCTGGCCCGGAAAGGTAAAAGCAAGCATTGCGGCAGCGGCCTCCTATGACCCGAAACCTTAGGTTAGGCGGATTTGATGTGCCGAACGAGCTACCGCCCGGTAGTGTGGGCAGCCGTCACGCCCCAGTGGCCCAATTGGCAGAGGCAGCGGATTCAAACCCCGCACGGTGTGGGTTCGAGTCCCACCTGGGGCACAGCTCTGACACCTAACCGTCGTTACTCGAACCACATGGCGAGAATGGATGATGGAGCGCAGCGGGCGGGCGGTAGAGTTTCGGCATGGAACGGATCACCGTCAATGCTCGCCAGATGGGCGGAGTGCCCTGTATCCGCGGTCTGCGCATTCCGGTAGCGACGGTCGTCGGCATGGTTGCCGATGGCATGAGCGCGGACGAGATCGTTGCGGAACTTCCGCCGCTTGAGCACGCTGACGTCACGGCTGCGCTGCGATTCGCCGCTGACGCTGTTTCGGATCGAGAGATTCCGCTGAAGCACATCGCGTGAAGTTCCTCGTCGATCAGAACCGGTCGCCAGCGCTTGCCGAGAGTCTGCGTGACGCTGGGCATGATGCCGTTCACACGATGGAGCTTGGGCTAGAACGGGCTGAGGACGACGAGCTCCTGCTGCGCGCACGCGAGGAACAGCGGGTGGTGATTTCCGGTGATACGGATTTCGGCGCGTTATTGGCATTGGCAAACGCGACCTCGCCGTCAGTGATTTTGTTCCGGTCCCGCCACCGTCGATCGGCTGATGACCAGGCCACGCTGATTCTCGCTCATCTCAATGACGTCGAGGGCGATCTCATTGCCGGCGCTATTGTGGTGATCACCGACGATCGCATTCGAGTACGGCGCCTTCCACTTCTGCACGACCAGTAAGGCGTCGTCTGTAGCCGATTCGTCACTCGGGCAGTTCGAGGTTCGAATACAGTCTCGTGACCGGCACCATCGACAGCTACGGCTCGGCACCGACGAACCAGGCACCGCCTATTCGGTTCGATCGATAGACTTCGAACATGTCTCGGCTCGACCGTATCGTCTCAGATCCAAGCATTTGTCACGGCCAGCCGGTCGTGAGGGGCCTGCGTTACCCGGTCGAGTTCATCCTTGATCTGCTTGCGTCGGGGATGTCGAACACCGAGATCCTCGACGACTACGCCGACCTTGAGCTCGATGATCTCTATGCCGCCCTTGAGTACGGTGCTCGCGCCTCCGCAGTGAGCAGGGTTGTGCGACTCGGCGCAGCGTGAAGTTCCTGATCGACGCACAACTCCCGGTCCGGTTAGCGGCGTATTACCTGGGCGATCGCGCGATGGTGCCCATCCATTCGCGCGTTAGACCCGAATCGGGTGATCCGCTCGGAGAAAACGGCGTAACGCGCGAATGAATCGTTGTAGCGCGCGGGTGGTGACCTGCCGTTAGGCGGGAAGAAGACCGGCGGCCAGGTAGCCAGCGCGTCCACGGACGCGCGAATCCTGGGCCACCATTGCCGAGCTACGGCTCGGGGCCGATGAAGCGGTGGTGGATGATGGTCTCGCTACCTATGGGCATGAAACCCATCGCCAAGAAGGCACGCAGGGAGCGGGCGTTGCCGGGGGAGACAGCGGCGAACAAGGGCTCTCCAGCCGGCGTGAGCCTCAAGGCTTCGTCGATGAGGGATCGACCGGTACCGCGATTTTCCGTGCCGGAAGCGAGTTCAATCGACATTTCCGGCCGCCCGGCTAAGCCGTTTGAAAGAGTGATGAAACCTCGCTCGTCGCCGTACACGTGGACGTTATTCCGAATCGTCCTCGCGTAGCGCACGCGGATGTGATCTTCGAGATCGTCTCGGAGCGGCAGCGATCCTCCGCCCTGGCCGCGGCCTACTAGCGTCATGTCGGTCAAGAAGATGTGGCCGGTCCCGCCTGCCAATCGTGCGAGGACGTTTGGTTGCAATGCGGAGCCGAACCCGTTGAGCCGGAGGTCTGCGAAGTCCAGCGGCGTGTGGGACGTCGCGATATAAGACCGTGCCGTGAACGACACGACGGCCGCCTGCCCGAGTTGCGTCGGCGGCATGAAGATTGCCAGCCCGTCGGCCGGAGGAAACTCACCCCGAGCGGCGCGCAGATAGATCGGCAGGAGCGGGTGTTCGTCGGGCACGCCGAAATGTTGGCACGGCTCGGGACAGCGGAAGCGCTGCGGTCAACCTGAGTTCTACACTTTCCATCCATGCGGCTTTTGGTGGAGCGGAAGTTGAGGTCAAACGGGTTGCAGCTGAAGCGGCTGCGCCACGAGTTGGCGGCGTTGGAGGAACAGCGGCTGCAGTTGACGGATGAGGCCGATGATCACCGGTTGCGGGCCATCATGTCTGACTCACCCTTGGACGCGCGCGAAGCAAAGGATTCCGGTCGCCACGCTGACGCCTTTACGAGGCGCCGGGCCGACATAGTGGCTGAAATTGCCAAGTTGGAAACCAAGCAGGACCAACTTCTTGACGAGCTTTCGGGCACATAGGGTCGTTTCGGGCCACGAATCGCACTGAGGGATGAAAGAATGCCCCGGTGCCTACACGAGTTGTCATTGCGGAAGATGAAGCCATCATCCGTTTGGATCTGCGGGAAACCCTCGAAGAAGAGGGCTACGTCGTCGTCGGTGAATGTGGCCGCGGCGATCAAGCGGTCGAACTGGTCCGCTCGCTCAAGCCCGATCTGGCCATTCTCGACGTGAAGATGCCCGGTATCGACGGCATCGAGGCTGCCCGGCTCATCAACGCCGAAAAGATCTGCGGCATCTTGGTGCTGACCGCGTTCAGCCAGCGAGAGTTCGTCGAGCGGGCCCGAGACGCCGGCGCACTCGCGTATCTGGTAAAGCCGTACCAGAAGAGCGATCTGATCCCCGCAATGGAACTGGCCATCGGCCGTTTCCGGGAAATGCAGGCCCTCGCAAGCGATGTGGCCAGCCTTGAAGACCAGCTCGCCACTCGCAAGCTGGTTGATCGGGCCAAGGGAATGCTGATGGACGGAAGAGGCATGAAAGAAGCCGAAGCGTTCGCCTTCATCCAGAAAAAGGCCATGAGCGAGCGCACTCGCATGAAGGACGTCGCTGATCGAATTATCTCGGGCGATCTGACGCCGTAGTCTCTCAGCCGTGGCCCGGCTGATGATTCTCGATGGCAATTCGCTCACCTACCGAGCGTTCTTCGCGCTCCCGACCGACATGGCGACGGCGTCGGGGCAGGTCACCAACGCGGTGTTCGGTTTCACCTCCATGCTCATCAACCTGATGAAGGATCACCAGCCCGATCGCATAGTGGTCACGTTCGATCGACCCGAGCCGACGTTTCGCCATGAGGCGTTACCGTCGTACAAAGCGCAACGGGAAGCCACGCCCGACATCTTGCGCCAGCAGATGGGTCTCGTCCGCGAGGTCGTGACTGCGCTCGGCATGACGCAGCTGGAACTCGTCGGTTGGGAAGCCGACGACATCATTGCCACCGTCGCCGAACAGGGCAAGGCCCGCGGTGACGATGTGATCATCGTGACCGGTGATCGTGACAGTTATCAGCTGGTGCATGACCCGCATGTGAAGGTGCTTTACAACAAGCGCGGTGTCTCTGACTACGCGTTCTACGACGAAGCCGGCATCCTCGAACGAACGGGTGTAACGCCCGCGCTCTACCCGCAGTACGCGGCCATGCGCGGCGACCCCAGCGACAACTTGCCGGGTGTGCCCGGAGTGGGGGAGAAGACCGCGGCCAAGCTGCTGCTCACCTACGGCAGCCTCGATGGTATCTTCGAAAACGTCGACAAGCAGACACCGAAGTTGAAGTCGTCGCTGATCGAAAACGAAGCAATCGTGCGGAAGAACTTCGAGCTGATGGTGCTGCGTCGTGATGCGCCGATCGAGTTCGACATCGATGAGTTGGTGCTGCACCCCGACCTGGCCGAAGTGAAGAAGCTGTTCGATTTCCTTGAGTTCCGCACGCTGTTCGATCGCCTCCTCGCCGTGCTGCAACCGGCCGGTGGAGGTGCCACAGCTTTCGAGGGAGCGGTGTCGTCGGGCAACGTGATAGATGCCGAAGTAACGCGCTGCGAGAAGCCTGCCGATTCGGTGGCAGCGTTGTCCGGCCTGAGTGTGCTGGACCTGGCCGGGTCGTGGGCTGGTGACGCGGGCCGTACTGCTCTGATCGGCCTCGCCGTCGTCACTGATGGCGAGTCGGGTGCAGTGGCGTGGATTCCGGTTGAGCATCTCGCCGACACAAAGGTGCAGGCAACGTTGCTTGACGGTCGTCCGATGCGGATGCACGAGGCCAAGCCGCTGCTGCGTTCGCTCACCGGTTTGGGTCTCGACGTCACGTCGCTCTCGGTCGACACCGCCATTGCGTCGTACCTGCTGGATCCGGCCGAAAAGAATTACGACGTCGCCGCGTTGCTGCTGAAGTACACGGGCGACACGTTGGCTACCGACGGTGCGCCGAGCGGTCAGCTCGACCTGGACGGCACCGCCGCCGACGACGCCCAAGTGGCCGGTCGGGCCGCGTTGGGTGTATCTCGACTGGCACCGAAGTTAGAAGCAGCGCTTGACGCACAGGGCATGCGTAAGCTGTACGACGAGATCGAGAATCCGCTAGTGCGAGTGCTGGCTCGGATGGAAGATGTTGGCGTTGGTGTTGACCTTGGCGAACTGCAGGCGCTCAACACCCGCCTCACCAACGAGGCCCGCCGGCTGCAGCAAGAGTGTTACAAAGCGGCCGGCAAGGAGATCAATCTCAACTCACCCACGCAGCTGCGCGTGCTGCTGTACGAAGAGAAGCAGCTGGTTCCCGGGAAGAAGACCAAAACCGGTTACAGCACTGATGCGCAGACGTTAGAGAAGTTGGCCGACGAGTGGCCGGCCTTCATCGAGCCGCTTATGCAGTACCGCGAAATCGACAAGCTGCGCGGCACCTACGGCGAAGGTCTTCTCAACGAAGTTGGCGACGATCATCGCATCCACGCCACGTTCAACCAGACCGTTGCCCGCACCGGTCGGCTGTCTTCCGATCAGCCGAACCTGCACAACATCCCCGTTCGTTCCGAGGAGGGTCGGGCGTTCCGTAAGGCGTTCGTTGCTCCGCCCGGGCACACCCTGCTCATTGCCGACTACAACCAGATTGAGCTCCGCTGCATCGCCCATCTGGCCGAAGACCCGGGCCTCATCGAAGCCTTCACCAGCGGCCAGGACATTCACACCGCTACTGCATCTCGGGTGTTCGGCGTAGAGCCCCAGGACGTCACGTTGCCGATGCGGTCGAAGGCGAAAATGGTGTCGTACGGCCTCGCCTACGGCATGGAAGCGTTCGGCCTTGCTCAGCGATTGAACATTGGACGAAAGGAAGCATCCGAGATCCTCGACGCTTACTTTGTGGCCTTCCCGGCCGTGCGCGCCTATATGGACGCCACCGTGCAGGAAGCCCGCAGTCGTGGCTACACCGAGACCCTGTTCGGTCGCCGTCGTCCCATCCCAGAGCTGTCGAGCCCGAACTTTCAGATCCGACAGGCCGGTGAGCGTCAGGCGATGAACGCGGGCATCCAAGGCCTCGCCGCTGACATTTTCAAGGTAGCGCTCATCCGTTTAGACGAAGCGTTGGATCAGGCTTCCTTCGACGCACGGTTGATTTTGCAAGTACACGACGAGGTCGTGGTCGAGGTGGCCGAAGGCGACGAGGGCGACGTGAAGGAACTCACCCTCGGCGTGCTTCACAACGCGGCCGAGCTACGCGTTCCCCTCGAAGTCAACGTGAGCATGGGCCACAGCTGGTCGGCCGCGAAGGGCTGAATCCCTCACCATATGGATGGGTCATTTGATATGATGATGGCATGCCGACTGTCATGAAAATCACCGCAAGCGGGCAAATCTCTCTACCGGCTGAGACTCGCCGCAAATGGAACACCGATCGGGTTGTCGTTACCGAAACCATCGACGGCTTGCTGGTGCGGCCTTTCGACCCGGATGCGATTCGTCGCATCAGAGGGAAGTACAAAGATCTGCCTGGCCCTTCCTACGACGAAGTGCGTCAGCTGGAGCGTCGAGAGGAGGCTCACCGGGAGTGATCACCCTTGACGCCTCCGCCTTGGTTGCTCTCCTTCGGGAGGAACCGGCTGCCGCTGAAGTAGAGAGCATGCTGCTCAGCGGTGAGCAATGTCTGATCACCGCCATCAACCTCGCCGAAGTGTTGGACCGCATAGGCCGAGCAGTAGGTATCGATGTCCCACAGGTGCAGGCTGATGTCGCTGAACTCGCTTTGCTCGTGTCATCCGTCGACGGCGAACTTGCTGCTGCTGCGGCTGACCTTCGCCGGCGTCACTATCACCGCAGGACCAGACCCGTGAGTCTTGCCGACTGTTGCGCGGCAGCTCACGCGCTTGACCGCGAGTCGCAACTGGCCACGAGTGATGCGGACCTTCTGCAGCTTGTCCATGACGAGGGCGGTCGTTCGTTGGCGTTGCCGAACAGTGCCGGCCAGCGTTACCTGATTGTGGAATCACGACCAGGCCGCTAGCCGACTGATCGATAGGCCGACACGGCGTAGAGCGGGTCGCCCCAGTGGTTGGCGGGTGTTCGTTGTTGGACGATGGGAGTGTCCCAGCCGACCGCGCGACGGAAGTACTCCGCAACGAGCGTCATGTGCATTTTGTCATCGGTTCCCAGCCAACCGCGGATTGCTTTGGTCGGGAAGCAGCGGTTGCTGAACGTGCAGACGAACACGCCGCCCGGTCGTACGACTCGGGCTACTTCTTCGAACACCTCGATTGGTTGCGTGAGGTAGTCGACCGACACGCAACAGACAGCCGCGGCGAACGCGGCATCGACGAAGGGGAGCGGTGGCATCGGCGAGTCGTTGAGGTCGAGGCAAACGATCTCGTCAGCCATCGTGTTCACTGCGAGTTCAGCTGCGTTCATGCCGAGGATGCTGAGCGACGCTGGCTTGCGAGGGAAGTGCGAAATCCACGACGACATGAGATCTAGGACAGGTCCGGAGTTTGGCCCACACAGACCGAACTCCTCATAGAGCGCTCCCACGGCGGCGATGGCGCCATCATCGATATGCGTCACCATCCGGGGGTAGTCGTAGAACCGATCATCGGGCGTCGGGTCAGTTCGATCAAAGAAGCCATTCGGAAACCCCTGATACGCATCACGCACCCCGTGACGGTACCGCGCCCATGCCGCCTAGCCTTGGTGGACCGGGCCCGCCAGCAGCAAGTCGAGTTCCGTATCACCCTTCGGATACAGGATGCGACTCGCTCAGCCGGACCGGGGCGATGTGCAACTTTCGCATCGGCTTGGAGGACAGCTGGCCGTAGTCGGAAGTGAGAGGATGGCGACCATGTTGGTCAAGCTTCGCAAGCGGCAGGAATGGGCGTTTGTCAAGGCGCTTTGGGCCACGTCGCCCTGTCATGCGTTCGCCTGGTGGGCGCTGCTTCTGCTGCGAGGCGCCCTGACTGCGGTGATCTCGATCGCGGTCGGCTGGCTGGTCAGCTCGGTCACTCGTGGCGTGTCGCTGACCGCTCCGCTCGTCCTCACGGGAATCGCATTCACGCTGCTCCTCGTACTCCAACCGGTCCACCAGGTCATTGGTGCGAACCTCGGCAGTCAGCTCTCGGCCCACCTCCACGACAAGCTGATGATGGCCACCATTTCTCCACCGGGTATCGGACACTTGGAACGACCCGAACTGATGAACGACTTGTCGATGGCGCGGGACTTTGACCTCGGCATGATGGGACCGCCGCTCGACATTTCGATGGACTTCATCGTTGGCGGACTACTCGATCTGGTCATTGGTGCGGCCGCCGGCATCGTGCTCGCATTCTGGGCGTGGTGGGCCCCGATCGTGTTGCTGACTGCCTGGATTGCAACGCACTATCTCCTGCGAGAAAGCGGTGTCTGGAAGGACCGCAACAACGACGACGTCCGCTCAGCGCAGCGTCATGCCGAGTACTCATATCGCCTCGCCGTCGATGCATCACCCGCGAAGGAACTGCGCCTTTTTGGGATGGCAGGTTGGGTGCTTGACCGGTTCATCACCACTCGAACGAAGCTCTACGAGCTGCAATACGAAGCCACCCGCATTCGAGAAAAACCGCTAGCGCTGTGTCTTCTCATCGCGCTCGGCGGAAACCTG
>JANMCE010000194.1:0-28227 GCA_031360915.1 Actinomycetes bacterium
GTGAGCTGGTCGCTCAGCCCGGCAGAGACCTGCACTGCTACGCCCTCGCGTCCGGCGGATCCACCGAACAATTGGGTGACAACGGCCGCAATCAGGATGAGTGGCGCCAGCCGGCGAGGCAAGTGCTCGTTGGGCGCGTGGATCTCGTCGAGCACCAGATTGTTTCCGCCCGATGCCCGGCCCGCGCCGTAGTGATAAATGAGTCCAATGGCGAAACCGGCCACTGGCAACAGCCAGAGCAGCCAGTGGTGATGCTCTCTTGACCGGGTCGCCCACGCCAGGCTGTGCAGGAACGCCGCGGCGCCCACGCCAGCGATCACGCCAACGACGGTGGCGGTCAGTAACGGCTCGATGATTCCGCCCAGCCGTCTTCTCATCGGCACATTCTCGCTGACCGCAGGATTTCGCCGTATTTCGGTGGGCTGACCAGGAGCAAGTCATGGTTCGTATCACCCGCCCGATACCAATCCGGCCTCGCTGTTTCAGGTGGGCCGCCGTAGGCTTAGATTATGGCAGCGACCATGGTGCCGTCTCCCGAGCGATTGACCCCACCCCGAGCCGACGGGCGGATCTTGCCGAGCGGGCGCGCCATCCCCGATCTGCGTGAAGACCTTCGCCGGGTTCCGTCACTGCGCAACGCAATCTCGGTCGTCAGTTGTTTCGCTCAGATGGCTCTCGTGATCGGCGGCGCGATCTGGCTGCATAATCCGTTCGCGTGGGTCGGCGCGTTCTTGCTCATGGGTCGCTCACATGCGCAGCTGGCCGCCTTGATGCATGAGGCCGCGCACCGCCTGTTGTTCCGCAACCGAAAGGCCAACGATCTCGTCGGCCGTTGGTTGCTCGGCTACATCGGCTTCACCAACACCGACGGCTACCGCCGTGTCCATATGGCCCACCATCGTGAAGAGTTCGGTCCGGAGGAACCTGACATGGCCCTCTACGCCGGGTACCCGATCCCGAAGGAATCCTTCCGCCGAAAGCTGGAGCGTGATGCCACCGGGCAGACGGGGTGGAAGTTGTTGAAACAGCAACTATTGGGGCTGAAGGACGGCGATGTGCGAGCGAAGCGAACGGTGCTCAAGATTTACAGCGTGCAGTTGCTCCTGGCCGTTGCGTCCGCGGCGGTCGGCTACCCGCTCGTGTACTGGCTGCTTTGGTTCTTGCCGTACATGACAGTGTGGCGGGTGATCAACCGGCTGCGTTCTGTCGCCGAGCACGGAGGCATGCAACGCTCGAAAGACCGCCGGCAGACGACCCATACGGTGCGGCAGCATTGGCTCGCTCGCAGTATCGTCGTGCCCTACTGGATTGGGTGGCATCTCGCCCATCACTGCGACAGCGGCATCCCGATGCGCAACCTTCCCCGTTTCCACCGTGAGCTCGTCGCCAGCGGCTACGTCACCGACATCGAGTACCGCAGTTACCCGGCCCTCTGGCGCGCTCTCGCGGCTGGCTAACCACGAGCCAGTCAGCGTTCGTATCACCCGCCTGATACGAACGCTGCCTTGCTCGCCAAAAGTGAAACGGCCGGGACACCCGAAGATATCCCGGCCGTCAGAACAGGGTGCTTACAGCGCGGAGCAGATTGTCTCAACGAGCAGACGGGAGACGGTGTACGGGTCCATGTTGGCGTTGGGGCGACGATCTTCCATGTAGCCCTTGCCGTCGACACCGACTTGCCAGGGGATGCGGACCGACGATCCACGGTCGGAGATGCCGTAGCTGAACTTGTTCCACGGGGCGGTCTCGTGCTTGCCGGTCAGGCGGCTCTGGATGTCGTGGCCGTAGTTGTTGACGTGCAGTTCGATCTTCTTGCCGAGAGCTGCGCAGGCCTTCTCGATGACTTTCATGCCGCCGTCTTGGCGCATGCCGATGGTGGAGAAGTTCGTGTGCGCACCAGCGCCGTTCCAGTCACCTTTTTCCGGCTTGGCGTCGATGGAGATAACCACATCGAAGTCTTCGGCGATACGAGCCAGCAGCCAGCGAGCAATGGTGAGGTGGTCGGAAACCTCCACCGGCCCGAGCGGCCCGATCTGGAACTCCCACTGGCCAGGCATGACCTCGGCGTTGGTGCCGGAGATCTCAATGCCGGCTTCGATGCACGCCTCCGTGTGCATCTCCACAATGTCACGACCGACAACGCGGCCAGCGCCGACGCCGCAGTAGTACGGGCCCTGCGCAGCGGGGTAGCCCTCTTCGGGGAAGCCGAGCGGGCGACCGTTGAGCTTGAGCATGGTGTATTCCTGCTCGATGCCGAACCACGACTCGTGCTTGGCGTGCTTCTTGGCGGCCTTCGCACATGCAGCGCGGGTGTTGGTCGGGTGCGGAGCGCCCGTGATGAGCATGACCTCGCAGAGCACCAGAATGTTCTTGCCACCGCGGATCGGGTCCGGGCACTGGAAGACCGGCTTGAGCACACAGTCGCTCTTGTCGCCAGGCGCCTGATTGGTGGATGAGCCATCAAAGCCCCAGATGCCAGGGGTGGCACCGTCGGCCAGGACCTTGGTCTTGTTGCGAAGCAACGGGGTCGGCTCGGTGCCGTCGATCCAGATGTACTCTGCTTGGTACGCCACGGGTTCTCCTCGGGTAGTGCGTCTTAGTTGTTGCCCAGTCTTGGGCAGACCGGGCCATGCTTCCAAAATCCAGTTTCGTTCCCGTTGCTCAACTGTGAACGGCGTGTGAACTGATGCCCGACGCCTGTACCCCAAACAAGTCGAACTATGGTCTACGGCGGTCGGGCGCATGGTTCTTCGGGAGGCTCTTGTGTCGCTGTTACGTCGTCTTGGTCTGTTCGTGGGTTTGTTGTCCCCGGTGTTGCTCGCGGGGTGCGGCGCGGATGGGCAAACGGTGCACGTCGTTCCGGGAGCGGCCGAACTGCCCAACGGGCTGGTGGACACGTTCATCGCCCCTATTCCACTCCCCACCGCCGTCGCCCCGTTGCCAGACGGTCGCCTCCTTGTTACCGCCAAAGACGGCGGTGTTTTCCTGATAGGTGCCGACGGTGTCGCTCAGTCGGGAGCGGTACTGACCTTCGGTGATGTCTGCAAGAACTCCGAGCGGGGCGTGCTGGGCGTGGTCGCCGACCCTGCTTTCGCCACCAACAGTTACGTGTACATCTACGCCACCCGTGACTACGGCAGCGGGTGCAAGAACCGGGTTTCTCGCTACACCCTGTCCGGCTCCACGATCTCACCGGCGAGCGAGTTTGTGGTGATCAACAACATCGGTTCTCCCAACGGCAATCACAACGGAGGAGATCTTCACTTCGGCAATGACGGCAACCTCTACGTCGCGGTTGGCGACGGTGGTGGTGCCTCCTCGAGCAGCCCGGCTCAAAGGACCGAGTCGATGTCCGGAAAGATATTGCGGGTGAAATCCGACGGCACGATTCCGCCCGGCAACATGTTTCCAAGCGGTACGCGATGCGCGCTCAACGGGGATACGACCGCCGGCCAGAACTGCGCAGAAATCTTTGCACTCGGCTTGCGAAATCCCTTCCGGATCGTTCCTGACCGGAACGTCTCGTCGAACCGCTTTCTCATCAACGACGTGGGTCTGGATCATCAGGAGGAGGTGGATGAGCTGACGCCGGGTGCCAACTTCGGTTGGCCGGCGCGCGAGGGGCTGTGTGCCCTCGACACCTTCCAGCCGTGCAACACGAATCCTGGCGCGGGCGTGACCAACCCGCTATATGCCTACAACCACGCGAATCTGCCCAACGGTGGGGCCGAGTGCGGCGTCATCACCGGTGGCGTCCTCCCTCCCACGGGGTGGACCGGTAAGCCGGGGAACTCGTACCTGTACGCCGACTACGGATGCAGTCAGATCTTCGAAGTGACCGGCCTCGGCACAACGAACACCGTCACCACCTTCGCAACGGGAACCGGCGCGGTGGTCGACATGATCATGGTGCAGGACTCGGCAGGCTGGACTATGTATTACACAACGTTTGCCGAGGGTGGTGAGCTGCACCGCATCCGCTCCTCTGCGATTGTTGCGCAGCCAGGGACGGGTCGTCTGGTGCCGATCGTGCCGACCCGGGTGCTTGACACTCGTGAAAATCTCGGCGCGTCGGTGGGAAAGCCGAAGGCGAAAACGGTCACGTCCTTTCACCTCCCAACCTCGGTTGTTCCGGCTGAGGCCACCGCCGTCGCCATCAACGTCACCGGGGTAGCCCCCGCCGGATCCGGCTATCTGACGGCCTGGTCCTCGGGATACCCGCAACCGGGCGTGTCCAACCTGAACTTCGCGTACGCGGGTGAGACGGCCGCCAATGCAGCAATCCTGCCCGTAGGTCCCGGCGGCAACGTCGACATCTACATCGACACTGCCGCTCACCTCATTGTCGATGTGACCGGTTACTGGCTGCCGTCATCATCGACAAGCGATGGCCGATTCACATCAACCAACCCGAGCCGAATTCTCGACACCCGCAACGCTATCGGCGTAGGTGCCGCTGGTGCGGTGGCGGCGGGCAGCAAGATCGACGTGCAGGTCACGGGTCGGGGCGACGTCCCGGCGAGCGGGGTGTCGGCGGTGGCGATGGTGGTCACCACCGTGAATCCTGCCGCGGCCGGATACGTCACGGTGTGGCCGAGCGACAAACCGATTCCGACAGCATCGTCGCTGAACCCGATGGGGAATGATGTCCGGGCCAACCTCGTCATCGTCCCCATCAGCGCAGCGGGCAAGGTGAGCATGTTCGCCTCGTCCCAAACCGACCTTCTCGCTGACGTCGCTGGGTGGTTCACCGATTCGTCCGCGGGCGCGTCCGGCTCCGGTCTCTTGCAGACGCTCACCCCGACGCGAGTGCTCGACACTCGCGACACCAAGACGCCATGGACCCCCGGCGAGACCCGCAACGCTTCCATCGGGCCGGTCGGACGAGTGCAGGGAGACTTCATCTACAACCTCACCGCGGCCAACACGGGTGGATGGGGCTTCCTGACCGCCTTCTCGTCAGGCGGTACACCGCCTATTGCATCCAACGTCAACTTCGAACGCGCCGGCCAGAACCGTGCCGCCCTCGCCATCACCAAGGGCAAAGCCCTTACCGCAGGCGGAGCCGCCGCCACAAGTCTCTACAGCCTTACCTCCACCGACGTTCTCGTCGACTCCCAGGCCTACTTCACACCGTAAGAACTCCTGGGTTGGAATGTTGATGGATGTCGATATGTTGACCGCATGGACAATACATCGACGCTTTTGAATCTTCCGGTTGTTTCATTGCCGGGTGGTGTGATTTTCCCGGGTGCCATCGTCACGATCGCACTTGATAGTGATGAGGCCCGTGCCTCTGTCGCTTCGGGTAGCGAGGGCGACGGCCAGGTTCTGCTCGTCCCCAACCTTGACGGCCGCCATGCAATCGTCGGAACGATCGCCAAGATTGAGAATGTTGGTGACCTCCCGAACGGTCAGCGCGCCGCGATTCTGCGGGGTATTCAGCGCGCTCGTATCGGGGCTGGAGTGGTGAGTGACCGAGCCGGTTTGTTCGTGCAGGCCGAGCCGATCACAGAGGATATGGCCAGCGTTCGGGTTGACGGCATGGCCCGCGAACTGCGAGTGGTTATCCAAGAACTGGCGTCGTTGCGCAACTCCCGTCGGCTGCCCGAAATCCTGCGCACGGTCACCACTCCGGGTGGATTGGCTGATGCCTTCGCCGGTTGGGTCGATGGCAACGAAGACTTCAAGGTCACCATTTTGGAAACGGTTGACCTCAGTGCACGCGTCGATCTTGCGCTCACGTGGGCCAAGCAACTGTTGGCCGAAACGCAAGTGAACGAGCAAATTCGACACGACGTGAATGAGGGGATGGAGAAGCACCAGCGCGAGTTCGTGCTTCGCCAACAACTGGCCGCCATCCGCAAGGAATTGGGTGAGGATCAGGACAACCCATCCACCGACTATCGCGCCAAACTGACCGATACGCTGTTCCCCGACAAGATTCGCATGGCGGTGGAAACCGAAATCGAACGACTCGAACGAACCAGTGGCCAGAGCCCCGAACAAGGCTGGATTCGTTCCTGGCTTGACCGCGTGTTTGCGCTGCCCTGGGGCAAGACAACCGCTGACAATCATGATCTGGTGAATGCCCGCGAGGTGCTCGATGCCGACCACTACGGCCTCGATGATGTGAAGGATCGCATCGTCGAGTACCTGGCGGTCCGTAAGCTCCGGAGCGAACGCCAACTCGAAAACTCCGGCGGCCGTGGCGACGGTGCCGTCATCACGCTCGTCGGTCCTCCCGGCGTAGGCAAGACCTCGTTGGGTGAATCCGTGGCCCGCGCCATGGGCCGCAAGTTCGTCCGAGTGTCGCTCGGTGGTGTGCGGGATGAAGCCGAGATCCGCGGTCATCGCCGTACCTACGTTGGTTCGCAGCCTGGTCGTATCGCCCGGGCGATTGCCGAGTCGGGTTCCATGAACCCCGTCGTGTTGCTGGATGAGGTCGACAAGCTGGCGGCCGGTGGCTGGTCGGGTGATCCGACTGCAGCGCTGCTTGAGGTGCTGGACTCGGGGCAGAATCACACGTTCCGGGATCACTACATGGAGATCGAAATCGACCTTTCCGATGTGGTTTTCATCGCTACCGCAAACGTTGCCGACACCATTCCCGGCCCGTTGCTTGATCGCATGGAACTGGTGCGCCTCGACGGCTACACCGAGGACGAGAAGGTCTTCATCGCTCGCAATCACCTGCTGCCGCGACAGCTCGAACGCAACGGTCTGCGACCCGAGGAAGTCGAACTCGCCGACGACACGATGCGTCACGTCATTGGCGGCTACACCCGCGAAGCTGGTGTGCGTTCATTGGAGCGCGAACTCGGCAAACTGCTGCGCAAAGTTGCGGCGAAAGTTGGCGTTGATCCATCCATCGTGCCCGTGAAGGTTGATGACCTCAAGCCGTATTTGGGTAAGGTAAAGGTTCACAACGAAGTGGCCGAACGCACCAGCGTGCCTGGTGTGGCCACCGGTCTTGCCGTCACCGGTGCTGGCGGTGACGTGTTGTTCGTCGAGGTGTCGGCGTCAGTTGGCGAGCCCGGTCTGATTCTGACCGGCCAACTGGGCGACGTGATGAAGGAGTCGGCTCAGATCGCGCTGTCGTATGTGAAGGCCCACCGTGAGGAGCTCGGTGTCTCGGCGGACGAGTTGGCGAAGAAGGTGCATGTCCACTTCCCAGCGGGCGCAATCCCGAAGGACGGCCCCTCCGCTGGCGTCACCATGACAACGGCGCTGGTCAGCTTGATGACGGGTCGCACGGTTCGGGCCGAAGTCGGCATGACGGGCGAGATCAGTCTGCAGGGCAACGTGTTGCCCATCGGTGGCGTCAAGCAGAAGGTACTCGCCGCACACCGGGCCGGACTCACGCATGTGGTGTTGCCCAAGCGCAACGAGGACGACATCGACGACGTGCCACAGCGGGTTCGGGATGCCATGACGTTCACCTTCGCCAGCAAAATCGACGAGGTACTCGCCGTGGCGCTCGCCCCGTAGCGTGCACTGCGCTGCAGAGGAAACGCCTACACTTTCCACGGGTGTTTGGCGGGGTGGCTGCTCAGATTTCGTAGTAAGCGGCCGATAGAACTGTTGTGCGGGAGCTCGATGTGACGGATTTCGATGAATTGGCGCGACGCGCGCAGGCCCGTACCTGGCAACACGCGTCTTTTCTGATTGGGCCTGACCTGGCTATTCGCTGGGCGTCGGCGAACATTGCCCTCGTCGTTGGGTGGGAACTGTCCGAGCTGGAGGGGATGGCCGCCTACGAATTGCTCCACCCCGACGACGTAGAGGCCGTGCTGAACATCTTGTCGACGGAGACGACCCTGAGCCCGTCGTGGCGCGCCAGCGTGCGTCGCCGAATGATTCAGGAAGTTCGGCTACGAACGCCAGATGGTGAGTACACGGCTCTCGAGTGCACGCTGACCAATCTGCTGAGCGACCCTGAGGTAGGTATGTTGATGGTGGATGTAGCTCTTCCATCTCAGTTCCGCTACCTGGATAGTGCGGTCGAGTTGACGCGTGTAGGTGGCGACATCGGCGAGGTTCTTTCGCTCATTCTGGATCAGTTCACTCCGGGTGTTCCGTCGCAACCGGCCGCCGTCATTGTCGACCACCACGGCGTGGTTCTTACCGCTACCGCAAATGCACCCGAGCCGTACGGCCCGGTGCCTCTCTCGACCTATGTGGACGCTTGGGAGGTTGAGCTCTTCGAATCGACTCACGTGGAATCGGTTGGGTGCGCGCGATTCTGGTCTTCGCTGGAGTCCCTTCATCCTTCGATGTCGAGTCAGCCAGTCGGGTGGCTCGACAGGCAGCCGTAGCCATCGGTCGTCATCGCGCGACGTTGGAGCTGGAACGGGCCGCCCATAACGATGTGCTCACCGGCATCGCAAACCGGCGAGCACTGGAACACGAACTCGATCAGCGGCTCACCCGCAATGACGACGTCGTGCTGGCCTATCTCGATCTTGATGGCTTCAAGGAAATCAATGACCGGCTGGGACATGCGGCTGGAGACCACGTGCTGAGACTTGTCGCTGAGCGACTGGCTGCATCACTACGTTCTACCGACATAGCCGCTCGCATTGGTGGCGACGAGTTCGTCCTGTTGTTCGGGGTTCCGGCTCCACCGATCAATGTGATCGGTGATCGGATTGCACTCGCGATCAACGCCCCCATCGGGTGGGGCGATGAGGTCATTCAGATCTCGGCGAGTGTCGGGTTCGGAAGCGGTGCGTCCAACGCCGACGTTCTGCTTCGCTCGGCGGATCGCGCCATGCTGATAGCGAAACACGGCCGATAGATCCATCTAAGACCGATTCCGTGAGCGGCCACCGATTGGCGGTCTAGTTCGAGGTCGACCAACTGAGTCCGAGGCGAACAGCAGCTTTCTCGACGGCCTCGATCAAGCCTTGCGGACTACCTTGGCAGTGCTCAAGGTCAGTGGCTTCAAGCAGTTGCACGATGCCGTCGTCGGTAACCGCCACGACATTGGGGGCGCAACCACCCGTCGCAGCCCGTACTGATGCTGGCTGATCGTCTCGGTGGAACGTTTCGAACGAAACGGGCAGGCCCACCTTGCACGACTTCCATTCGGCCTTCTCACTGAATAGTCCGTGGGTGATGTCGCACAGCGAGCAATGCCGTCGCCCGAGTCGTGCTCCAACCCAATAGGCAACCTCACCCGTGAGCGTGTGGTCAGCGTCGTACACCCCAACTAGTCGACGGATCACGGTACCCATTTACAGAGTGTACGGCGACGCGCCGGACTCGAGCATGCAGTGCTACGTTCCGATGATGGCTACAGGATCATGCATGTGCAGCGGGGTGCAGTACGAGGTGTGTGGAGCGTTGCGCGATGTGTGGAACTGTCACTGCGTGCGCTGCCGCCAGTTCACGGGTCACTACTTGCCGGCATCGGGAGCGCCGATGGATGCGGTGACGTTCGGCAGTGAGGAGACGCTTGCGTGGTACAGCCCGGTCGAAAGCGTGTACTACGGGTTCTGTCGGCAGTGTGGATCATCGTTGTTTTGGAAGACCGACGCACGGCCTGAGTGGCTTTCCATTGCGGCTGGTTCGGTTGATCAGCCGAGCGGCCTACGTACGACGACATCGTGGTGGACGGCCGATATTGCTGACTATCACCACCAGCAACCGGGCCTGAAAGAGTACGACTACGAGAGCTGAGCACCGGTAACGTCGGGCGCTCATGCGATCGCTGCTGCCCGACATCACCCCGCTGCGGCGATCCGCCAGTTTCCGGCGCTTCTTTGTGGGCCAGATCATTTCGCTACACGGCAGCCAGATGGCCATCGTGGCGTTGCGCTACCAGGCCTACGACATTTCGAACAAGACGCTTGTCGTTGGGTTCCTAGCTATGGCGCAGCTGGTGCCGCTACTCATCGCAGCGATTGGTTTTGGCCAGTTGGCCGACGTGTTCGATCGCCGTCGCATTCTGCTCATCACCCAAATCGTGCTGGCCCTTACCAGCGTGGCGCTCGCCCTCAACGCCAGGTCGGCGCATCCGAAACTCTGGTTACTTTTTGTGCTGGGAGCACTGTCGTCGTTTGCCATCGGCATCGATTGGCCGACTCGTTCGTCGTTCGTTCCCGGTTTGGTCGGCGATCAACTCCTGCCATCGGCCATCGCCTTGAATGCGGTGCTCTACAACCTGGCGGCCGTGGTCGGGCCCATCCTCGCTGGCTTTGTGGTTCAGCACTCGATCTCCACTGCGTTCTGGTTGGATGCGGCCAGCTACATCGTGCTGTTCACCATGATCGGCCGCGCCGATCCGCAGCCCCGATCGGGTTCGGTCAAGCTGGGTTTCGGTGCCGTCGGTGATGGGCTGCGTTACCTGAAGAAGGACCGGTTGTTGCAGTCTACTTTTGCGGCCGACATTGGCGCCATGGTCTTTGGTATGCCCGATGCGCTGTTCCCGGCCATGGCTCGCAACGTGTTCAAGGGTGGCCCAAAGGTGTATGGCTACCTGCAGGCGGCGCCCGGCGTTGGTGCGCTCCTGGCTGCCTCGCTCAACGGCTGGACTCGTCGTGTGCGTCGGCAAGGCCGCGCCGTCATCTGGTCCATCGTCGTGTGGGGCGTGGCTATCGCCGGATTCGGCTTCACGAAGTCGCTTCCTCTCGCGCTGGTTTGTTTGGCGTTGGCCGGCGCGGCCGATGCCGTTTCGGCCATCTTCCGTTCCACCATCGTGCAGGTCACCACGCCTGATGAGTACCGCGGTCGACTTAACGCTATCTTCGTCGCCGTTGTACGTGGCGGCCCGCGAGTGGGCGAGTTGGAGTCCGGTATCGCCTCGTCATTGGGTGGCCTGCAGTTCGCCGCATGGAGTGGTGGGCTGGCGGTGCTGCTCGCGATCGCCGTGACGGCGAAGGCCTACCCGGAACTCAACCGCTACGAGCCTCGACTGGCCTCGGACGAGCAACAACCGTAAGTGCGGCGGCCGCGTTCGAGCGTGCCGCCAGCCACTCGACGGGCCAGGCGAGCACGAAGATCGGTGCGCCGATCAGCAGTGACACGGCGAGATGCCCGATGAACGATGCTCGAGGCATCTTGGCCAGCGCGCCACGATCTTTCACGACTTCGTAGAAAAAGTTGCGGTGAGGAAGCACCCGATTGAGCACACTTTGCACCCAACCGCTGGTGCCGTACTCAGGCAGGAACGGATGGTTTGCGGTGACATGAAGATCGGCCCGGCCCAACACATCGGCAAACGTCGAAGCGTCGAAGTGGATGAGGTGACGGGGAGGATCGAGATGGAACCACGAACGGCGAAAGACCCGCCGTTGCCAGCTGCCTTCGTTCGGCACGCTGATGACAAACGCCCCCGTCGGCGTGAGGTGGCTAGTCAGTTGACGCAGAACTTCGACCGGGTTGTCGAGGTGCTCGAACACATGCCACATCGTGATCACATCGAACTGTCCGAGCGATGGCGCGGCATCGGCCAGGGGTGCCCGCAACAGTGCGAGACCGGGCGCCGTTGTAGGCGTACCAAGGCTGAATGGTTCTAGGCCGACGCTCTCGAATCCGGCAGCTTGCATGGCGCGAGCGAAGGCACCACTGCCCGCGCCGAAGTCCAACGATCGACCGGTGGGCGAGACGGACTGGGCAACCGAGACACGCTTGCGAAGAAATCCGCCAGCCGCCTTGTTGCTCGCCGCTGCGACGCCGTCGGCCGATTGACTGAATGCCGGATACAGCTCGCTCGGCGGAGGAGCGTTTCGAGCATCGGTGAACAGCGTGCGGCATGCGGCGCATCGAACAAGGTCGTAGCCAGTGTCGGTGTGCACCTCGACCGTCGGGGCTATGGCATCGACGCCGCAAGCGAAACATCGAAGAGGTGAATCAGTGGACATCCGGTGGTGGACCGTAGCAGGCCGAGCCTGCCGCCAACCCCGCGAGGTCGATCGTGTTTGTTGGAGGGTCAGGCATGCTCAGCATGAGTCCGGTGATGCCGCGCACGTGGTATTGCCAGTCCCATGCCGGACAAGCAGCATTGATCGCTGGTCCGGCCGCTGCCCGGCTGGATGAACTGGTGAACCGAGACTCTACTGCGAACTGCCGTGTGGTGGAGCTGGTGGAATGCAGAAGGGCTCAATTCATCGAAGCGAAGAAGGAGCGAGCACTTTCGAGGACCGCTTTCACGCTGTCTAGATACATGCGTGCTGAGCCTTCGAGGTCGGACATCTGTGCGGTATGAAAGGTAGCTCGGACGCTATGGCCGAAGGTTGAAGGCATCGCTAGGTAGTACCTATCCTCGGATCCGTCGGCATTCTGGATTATCCATCCGCTACCACCGAGTTGGTCACCGACAAAGAAAGTCGTTGCACCAGGCGGTCGGAAGCTCTGACAAAGGAGGGCCACGTCGGTTGAGCGAAGGCGATCAATGTGGATCGAGGCGCCTATATCAGGCGGCCCTTGCTTCAAAACCTCGTTGCGAAGATCTCTCCACTCATTTGCGCCCGGTTGCTCCGATAACCACTTCCTTTGTCCTTCGTACCAAGGACCAAAGAGGTCCTCGCCAACGACGTTCTTGGCGGTTTGAAGAACGAACGTGACCGAGCGCCCGTAGTTCGCAACGTTCCAGATGCCGGGATGTCTTCGCAACGGGTCCGGCCCGCTGATGTCACGAAGGCCTTGCAGCGCCAGTTCAAAAACCGCGTCCGCTTTTAGCAGGACTTTCTTGAGGTCGGGATTCACCGGATTGACATTAGGCCTACGGGATCAGATCGTCCTTCGAATTGCCTAGTCTGCCACGAAGGTTGACGTAGGCCGGTCAGTCCGTCCCGCTTTTTTGCGAGAGCCACCTTCTTCGGTGACGAGTTCGTGGAAGGTTCACCCTGATCAATGGGCGGTTATTCCGTGCCCATTGCGCAGTGCTGCGCTGCCTTCACCAACGCCTAGGCGCCAAAATCGGTTGGCCAAGTACCTTTCGGGAGGTAGTTCGACGACGAGTTCAGATGTTGAGAACGGCCTTCGCTACCTTTTGGGCCACGGTGCAATTGGTGGTCTCGATCTCACCAGGACCCGTGTTCGACACGTTCTCGGCCTGCGCCGCCGTGGCCGCTACGGAGACATACACCAAGCTGTTCCCTTTGCGCACGAGCACACCTGACGAGCCCGTCAGGATTGATGTCGTGCAGAACGCCTCGTCGCCCAATTTCACGGCTTCCTCACTCAGGTACGCGTCGGTGGAAACGGTGATGCCATTGCCCTTATCGCTCGACACGCCCTTCGCATTCGTCAGTTCCGTTGCGAACGTGGCCTTGGCGTCACCGGAATCGAGCTTGGCGACGCGGCTCAGACCGATCTTGGCGTCCTTTCCAGGGGTCACCATGCAGCTGGGTGCGTCCCGAAGTACCCGCGTGTCAAGCGCGGCGTTGGCGATCTTGGTAATGCCCCCGAGTTGCAGCGTTTGCACATCGGTGCCGAAGGCCTTTTTGGCCTCGGCGGTGGACAGGAATGAGCAACCTTTCGTGAGGTCGTTGGAGACCTTGTTGGCGAACACCCCGAGCGCCACCGTGCATCCGCCGACGAGCACAACCAGGATGCCTCCGAGGATGAGAACAACCTTGGCCCAGCCGGGCATGCCGGACTTCTTGGAGGCGGGAGCACCGTACGCAACAGGTGGCGGCGCGCCATACGTGGGAAGCGGGGCCGCCGGCGCCGTGGGGTGGCTCTGCGGGGGATACCAGCGGCCGTCAGACGCCTGCCACCAACCCGGACCTTGTGAACTGTCGCTCATCAGCTTCTCCCTCGCCAATCTCCACTACACCGATCATCACCCTACGACACGCGTGGTAAGCCCAGTCGGGGAAACGGTGACGGCCGCTGGTCACGGGCGCCGGTGAGGTGATGGAGCTGTCGGTCGAAGGCGGCCTGTCGTCGAGCGTTGCGCGTGCGATGGTCGTATCCGGCGATGCGCTCGCGCCACCAGGCTGCGGCCCGCCAGGTCGCCGGATCGGGGTCAAGGGCGAGTTCATCAAGCACGTCGGTGACCTGTGACAGGGGATACAGCTGCGGGTTCGACTGCAGCAAGATGGCCATGCGCGTACGTCGTGCCGCATCGGGGGATCGGCCCTCGGCTTGGACAACACTGGCCAGGTCATCCTCAGTGCATGGCGCAAGGTTCGGGGGCTCAACACCCATGAGCCAATTAATGCGTGAGGGCAGGAACGGGTGCTCGTCAGACCACCGCGTGACGCCGGCAACGGTTGCGGAATGAACACTTCGGTGGGTGATGAGGCTGGCGATTTCCATTGGCTGATCACCCGCCATCGCATCGCCCACGAGGCGGATCACGCTGGCGTTGGCAACAAGGTGCGATGAGCCGATGAGGACGGCGCCGAGGTTGCCAGCGGCTCGGATGCGCAGCAGGTTGACGGTGGTAAGGCCAAGCTCTTCCGCGACACTGTCGAGTCGGGTTATCGGCACCACGACGGCATCTCTTGCATTGGTGGAAAGGTTGCGGCGAATCCTTTCCACATAGTTGGCCGTGCCAGCTGCGCTGCCAGCAGCGGCGTGGATGACCGACAGTCTGTCGGCCGTACCGAGCTGCTGGCAGCGTTCCTCGGATGGTTCGACGGCAATCACCCTGGCACCGCGGGCAAGTGCGGCTCGGGTGAAATCGCCGGAGCCCGCACCAACATCAAGCACAACGCTGCCTGGATGCAGCGTGGTCAGTGCGAGCGCATCGAGTTCGTTCATGACCGACGCAATCGTGGAAACGCGTCGGCCGAAACTACGTCGATGATTGCGTCTCGCCAAGGCCCAAGATCAACGCCCACTTTGGCGGCGGTGAGTGCATCAGCGACAAGTATTCGTTGTGACATCGCTGCGATTTCGGCCGTGGCGAGAAGCTTATGCGAGGCCAACAATTCGGAGGTAACGACGTCGGCATGGCGGATGGCCGATGGCGTGCGGGAGCCGTACCAACGGGCCAGGTGGGCGTGCATCTTGGTCGGCCCGAGAAGCGTCGGCAGCAACGTCGACAGCGTGCCGTCCACCAGCCAGACCGTGCCTGGATGACTGCGAGCCGCCTTGTAAACGGCGTCGTTGCCGGGCGAGTTCGGCAGCACATACAGCCGCTCGTCGTAGCTCCCCGGGCTGAGCGTGCGACCGTACGCGGCGAGGGGGTAGTGGGCTGCGTCGATGGTGCCTGGCTGGTCGTCGAAGAGGTCGACTTCAAGTACCGGGTTTACGGCTCGAAGTTCGTCCAGCAGCACCCTCATCGCGGCGTGGGCCGTTTCGCTGGCGGCTATCGGGCCGATTACAGCCAGGCGTTTCGGTCCGGTTCGCGGGGTCGGCGCGGGAACGTTTGCCGCAAGGACGTGCACGATGCGATGGGCTGCAGCGTCCCACGAGTGCCGTCCGAGTGAGGCCTGGCAGGCTGCTTGCAGCTGGGTCCGGTAGGCGTCGTCGGTGAGTGCTTTGGTGACAAGCGAACTCATGGCTTCTGTGTCGGTCGGATCGAAGAGTCCCGGTTCCCATCCAACGACTTCCGGCATCGACGTCGTGTTCGAACTGATGACCGGGCAGCCACACGCGATGGCTTCCACGATCGGCATGCCGAAACCTTCGGACAGGCTGGCGAAGAAGTGCAGCTCCGCGGTTTGGTACAGCGCTCGAAGTGTTGCCTCGCTGACGAATCCGGTGACAATGAGTTCGTCCGGTGGCAGCCCAGCCTGGGTCCCGATGCTTTCCCACTTCGCCCGCACGTCGGGCTTGGCGGAGCACGCAATCACGAACTGATAGCTGGCGCGCACGTCGGTAGCCACCGCGGCCCAGGCGCGAATGGCGCCGTCGACGTTCTTGCGCTCGTCGTCACCGCCCACGTACAGCACAAACGGTTTGCTGATGCCCGGCAGATCGGCCTGTAGCTGTACTCGGGTCGCGGCCCGATCAGGTGAAGGCCGGTAGAAGTCGGACACACCCATGCCGATAACCGAGATCCCGTCGGGCAACGGATCGACCAGGCGCTGCCACTGCTCGGCCGCGAACGTCGTCGTGGCCAATACGTGAGAGGCCGATTCCAGCCAGAGCGGCCGAGTGGTGTGGAGGCGTCGATCAGCGTGCCGGATGTCGTAGGCCACCGGGTCTTCGTAGGGGATGGCGTCGTGGATGAGTGGCACAAACGGAGTGTGGGCGAGGAACGGTGGCCACACCCCGTCGACCGGCTCGGAACCTTCCATGGGCGAGGGAACAATGCACACCGTTGGGCCCTGGGCCTGCAGCCGCCGGATGTTTTCCGCCGTTGCCCACACCAGCAGAGGATGACCGCATAGTTCCGGAAACCAGGATGGCGGTGCGGGCAGATTTGGGTTCAGGAGCAGCCCGGCAACAGGCGCTCCGATCCGGATCAGCGCCATGGACAACTCAGCAACGGTACGGGCGACACCCCGGTCGTTGAACGGCCCCTGCACGCCTTGGATGTCGATCAGAATGCGATAGCCGAGGGGTGGAATGAGCTTGGCCTCGGACACGCGGTGATTCTAGGGGCGAGGCCCGTGCTCGGAGTGGCCACGCGCCGTCCGCTACCGTCTCTAACCGTGTTGACCAAGGATGTGCCGACCGAGATAGCGCTCGACCGTCCGTCCACCGGCGCGGGTCGTGGTCAACGATGGCTGGCGATCGTGCTGGTTGCAGCGGCCGGTCTCGTTGCTCGTTGGTGGATTGGTTCTTCCGGCCAGGGATTCGTCAGTGGTGACGAAGGGATGAGCGCAGTCAGCGCGTTCGACGTACTGCACGGGCATCCTCATCTGCTGATCGGTGCCAGCAACTACGGCGGCACCCTCGAAGCGCTCGTGTTGGCCCCGCTGCTCAAGGTTTTCGGTGCACATGTGTGGCTTCTTCGAATAGTTGCAACTGCAATCTTCGCGTTCGCAGCAGTCGCAGCGGCGAAGGCCGCCAGGGTGATCTTTGATCGTCGGATCAGCTGGATGGTTGGCGGGTTGCTGTGGCTCATTTCGGGCGCCATCGTGCTGCTCTCCATGACGATGTATCTCGGCTACAACTCAGGTCTGCTCTTCAGCGTGATTTCGCTCGGACTGATGATGCGCCTTGCCAAGGAGGATCGTCCGATCTGGACGTTCTTTGCGGCTGGTGTGGCGGCTGGGTTGGCGGTGTGGGGTCATCCCCTCTTCGTGGTACCGCTGATGCCGGCCATGCTGGCGTTGATGGTGATTCGGCGTGCCGAGATCCGCCGTTGGTTCTTGGTGCTGGCCGGCGGGTCGGTGCTCGGTCTCAGCCCGTTCCTGGTCTGGAACGGGATGAACGGATGGGCCAGCATCCTGCACAACCCACCGCCGCTCGAAGCAACTACCTATCGTCAGCGGCTCGAAATCGTGTTCGCCCAACTCTTCCCCCGGGCCTTCGGTCTGCGTGGCCAACCGGACTGGCTCTATCCCCGCAAGCTCGGCGTTGCTGCGTTCATCATGCTGCTCGTATTGATTCACGTGGGACTGCTGGTACTGGCTCGACGATCCCGGGCTGGCGTCGTTGTCGCCGCGTCTGGCTTTCTTGCGATCCCGCTCGTCGCCGCCTTTCCAGCCCTGTTCTGGTCGAACGATGCGCGTTACGCAATCGTGGTGCTAGTGCCGTGGCTCATGGGGCTGTGTGTGTGGGTCGACCTGTTGTTGCGTCGTCGTCGCTCGGCCGCGCTTTGGGCGGGTGCCCTCGTGCTCATCTTCGGCCTGTTGTCGACGGGCAAGTGGATGCACCGCTACGCCCGGGTGAGAGCCGACGCCAACGGTCAGTCAGTTGCCATGGTGAAGGCTCTTGATGCCCGCGGCGTGCGCGGCGTCATCGGCGCCTACTGGGACGTGTATCGCATTGGTTTCTTCTCCAACGACCGCATCGTGGTGCACGTGCCGCCCGAGATCGCCGGACCCGACCGTTCCACCCGCTCGACCGACGCCGTGATGGCCCTGCCCAAGAACAGGGTCGCGTACGTCAACTACCTACCCCAAGGCGCAGTTTGTCTCGACAAAGAAACCGTCGCCGGTATCGAGATCTGCTTCGCCACCTGAGCGAGCCGAACTTGCGGCAGTTGCTGTTCGTGGAGAGCAGTTACTGCCGTAAGTTGAACGGGGAGCTCGGCCGCGGCAGTGACGGATGGTTTCCTTGCAGTCCTGACCCCGGCGCTACTTGGCCAGGCGGGGCATGCGCACACGGGTCCGCACTTCGGTCGCCGCCGATTCGAAGCTGACCGAACCGCCGACGGGCTCCACCGTGCGGCTCACGAACTGCAGGCCCCATCCCGTCGAGGGTGGCTCACTACCGTCGGGTTCGATACGTGGTTTCTCGGGCCCGTACACGGTGACGTCCATGACAACGAAGCCGCCGGAGCGAGAAAGGGCCAGCTCAAAGGGTGTGCCGTCGCTGGTATGGGAAAAGACGTTGTCGAGCAACACATCGACGATGGCGACAAGGTCGGTTTCCACGATGGGAACCCGATGGGTGGCGAGGTCGACCGTGACCGTGAATGGTCGGTCTTGATCTTCGGCCAAGGTTGACCAGAAGCGGGCCCGATCGCGCGCCACCGCGGTGAGGTCGCCGACTACGCCGAGCCCTCGCCGCGCCGGTGCCTGCGCGGCGTGAATCACGTCGTCAATGACGCGACTCAGCTCGTCGAGCCCGGCAACAACGCGCTCGGATTGACCGGTGCTGATCGCTGCGCCCAGCTCCGCGCGCACCGCGGTGACGGGTGTGCGAAGACGATGAGAAAGATCAGCGACCGCAACTCGTTCGGCGTTGATGAGCTCGGCCACTCGACCGGCCAGTCGGTTCAGCCCGTGGCCGACATCGCGCACCTCGGTCGGCCCGACGCCGTCGAATCGGGCGTCGAGTTCGCCCCTGCCGAGGCGGGCAGCAACGTCAGCTGCGGCCTCCATCGAACGCACCACCGATCGGGTCGCTCGGTCCACCATAAGCACGCCACCGGCCACCAAAATGCCGCCCGCGGCCAGAAGTCCGACGACGATCAACCAGTTCCCTCGGCGAAGCTCACTGGGTGGCACGTACACGCGGATTACGGCAACACTTCCGTCGGTGCGAAAGGCCGGTTGCAAGACCACTACGCCACCGGCCCGGTCGGTTATGAACTCCTCACCGCGACGGGCTCGTTCCACTGCGGTGTCTGACCGGCCGAGTTGCGGCGCATCACCCAACACCACGTCGCTCGACAGCACTACATCCACCTGCCTTGGTGCCACGCGACGCGCCACGCCAAACACTGCACCCGGTAGCCGCGGGTCGCCCACGTCTACGACGAACGGCACCAGCCGGCGGGCGTCAGCGCGGGCCTCACTGACCGCGAGCGATGGCAGCAAGGTGCGTTGCAGCACGAGACCGAGGGGCACCGCGAGGACGGCCACGATCGAGGTTGACGCCAGCAGGGCTCGCCTCGCGAGCAGGCGACGTAAGGACGATGCACGTCGCTCGGGCCGCGTCAGTGGTCTGCCTCCAGTTTTACGCCGACCCCGCGCACCACGTGAATGAACCGGGGTTGTTCGGCTGTTTCACCGAGCTTTCGTCGCAGCCACGAAAGATGCACATCAACCGTTTTCGGTGTGGAGAAGAACGGTTGCCGCCACACCTCTGCCAACAGTTCCTGCTTGGACACAACCTCGCCTAAACGTCCCATCAGATAGTGCAGCAGCTCAAACTCTTTGCGTGAGAGTGTGATCGGCTCACCATCGCACAACACCGTGCGTCTGCGCGGGTTGAGTCGCAGGCCTCCTGCGGCGAGGTCGCCCGCCGGGTCACTCCGAAACCGCCGAAGCACGGCGCGGATGCGGGCATCGAGCTGCTCGGGGCCGAAGGGTTTGCAGAGGTAATCATCGGCGCCTTCGTCGAGGGTGCGCACGATCTCGCTCTCGTCGGCTCGCGCGGTCGCAACAATGACCGGGGTGTCACTGGTAGTCCGGAACATGCGCAACATGACGAGACCGTCCACATCGGGAAGCCCAAGATCGAGGATGACCACATCCGGTTGCTTGCCGATGGCAAGGTCGAGTCCGGCCATGGCGGTACCGGCCGCATGTACGACATGACCAACGGAAGTGAGCGCGTGCGTCCATCCGTCACGGACCGCTTGGTCGTCTTCGACGATGACGATGACAGCCATGATTATGGCATTATGGCTCAGATATGGGGCGTAACCGCAGCGGTCTTCGATGGAAGACGACGCTCGTCGCATTCGCCTGTCTGCCTGCGCTGTTTGGTTGTTCGAAGACTGCGTCTCAGCGCCGCCCCGCCGACAGCGGGTTGGTGGGTGAGATCACGTCACGAGGGCAGTTGCGCGTCGGTCTCAAGTTCGACCTGCCGGCTTTCAGCGTGAAGGATGCCACCACCGGACGCATCGAAGGTTTCGACGCCGAGATCGCCCGACTCATTGCGTTTGCCATCTTCGGCGAACGAAATGAGAGTCGGGTCTCGTTCGTCGAGGTCTTGTCGCGAGACCGGGAGGAAGCTATTCGAGGGGGGAAGGTCGACATAGTCGTGTCCACCTACACAATGACTCCCGAGCGGGAAAAGCTGGTGGCCTTCGCCGGTCCGTACTACGTGGCCGGGCAGGATATTTTGGTGAGACGATCCACCACTGACATCACCGGGGTCGATTCGTTGGCTGGTCGAAAGACCTGTTCGGTGAACGGGTCAACGTCGCTTGCCAACATGCGCCGACTTGCTCCCACGGCTGACACGTCCATTGCTTTCGACCGCTACTCGCTGTGCGTCGATGCGCTGCTCGACGGTCGCGTTGATGCCGTCACCACCGATGACGCAATCCTGCTCGGCTTCCTCCGCCAAGATCCAGATCGGCTTCGGCTGGTCGGGAAGCCCTTCACCACCGAGCCATACGGCATCGGCCTGAAGCTCGACGCGACCAACCTGCGTGCTCTGGTGAACGACGTGCTCACAAAGGCCGAGGCCGACGGCTCGTGGAAGAGAATATACGAAGCAACCATCGGAAAAGCCGGTCTTTTCGCCCCGCAGCCGCCTCAGCTCACGCCGTAACGAGGCTTGTTTCTTAGCGTCGTCTTAGCGTCGATTTACGGGTGCCTTGGGCGACGGAATGATGTGACGTCCGTAACCTCGAACGCATGGCCGAAGCAGCAATTGTCCTCACGGATGTCAACAAGTCTTTCGGCACCCATCACGCACTGAAGGACATCAACCTCGCCGTCTCCAAGGGCGAGGTGGTTGTGGTGCTCGGGCCGTCGGGCTCGGGGAAGTCCACGTTGTGCCGTGCGATCAATCGGCTCGAATCGATTGACACCGGCACCATCATGGTGAACGGCACGGCTATTCCGGCCGAAGGAAAAGAGCTGGCCCGCTACCGGGCCGATGTCGGCATGGGGTTCCAAACGTTCAACCTCTTCGCCCCCAAGACGGTGCTTGAGAATGTCACCCTCGGTCCCATCCATACCCGTGGTCTTTCGTCCGCTCAGGCCGACGAAAAGGCGCGAACCTTGCTCGATCGGGTCGGTGTACTCAACCAGGCCGACAAGCTGCCAAGCGCGCTTTCCGGTGGACAACAGCAGCGTGTTGCTATTGCCCGGGCCCTAGCGATGGACCCGAAGGTGATGTTGTTTGATGAGCCAACGTCGGCTCTTGATCCCGAGATGATCAATGAGGTGCTTGAGGTGATGGTCGCCCTCGCCGCCGATGGCACCACCATGCTCGTCGTCACCCACGAGATGGGTTTCGCTCGTCGCGCCGCGCACCGAGTGGTGTTCATGGACAACGGCGCCATCGTTGAAACCGGCGAACCGATCGCATTCTTTTCCAGTCCCCAAACCGAGCGGGCCAAGGACTTCTTGTCCAAGATCCTGTCTCACTAACCCCCGGAGAAACCATGACCCACATGACCCGTAGAACCCTTCTGGCAACCGTCAGTCTCACGCTGGTCGCCGCTGCGTGCGGCAGCAGCAAGGCAGTCGACACCACGGCTACCACAGCGGCTGGAGCGGCTACCGCTGCGGCGCCCGCGGCGACAACCGCTGCTGCTGTGGCAACCACCGCCGCTCCCGCAGTGACGACGACAGCTGGTGCAGCGACCACGGCTGCGCCGGCAGTGTCGGGCGAGTCGACCGTGGCCAAGATCAAGGCCAAGGGCAAGATCGTGATCGGTACCAAGTTCGATCAGCCACTCTTCGGTCTCAAGAATCCGACCACGAATGAGGTGGACGGATTCGATGCCGAGATCGGTCGGTTACTGGCCAAGAAGATCTTTGGTGATGACATCAAGGGCAAGGTCGAGTTTGTTGAGACCACCTCAAAGGTGCGTGAGGAAGCTATCGAGCAGGGCAAGGTTGACCTCGTCATCGCGACGTACACGATCAACGCCGCCCGCAAGGAACGTGTTGGCTTCGCCGGCCCGTACTACACCGCCGGCCAGGATCTTCTGGTGAAGAAGGGTGACACAACAATCACCGGTGTCGACTCCCTCGACGGCAAGAAGGTCTGCTCGGTGCAGGGTTCCACCTCGTTGAAGAACCTGGCCGAGAAGGCGCCGAAGGCTGATGCATCCATCACGTTCGACAAGTACTCGCTCTGCGTTGAAGCGCTGCTCGACGGCCGAGTCAACGCCGTCACGACCGACAACATCATCCTGCTCGGCTTCGTGGCCGACAACGCCGACAAGGTGCAGCTGGTTGGCAAGCCGTTCACGAGCGAGCCCTACGGCATTGGCGTGAAGAAGGATGACAAGGACTTCCGTGGTTGGGTGAACGACCAGCTCGAGGCGATGGCCAAGGATGGTTCTTACGCCAAAGCCTGGGATGCAACGGCGGGTGCGACCGGTCAGAAGGCACCGACCCCGCCTGTGGTCGACCGGTACTAGATCCCCCCGAACAGTTGACCCGGGAGGGCAGCGTGGCCTGCCCGGGTTTGCTGTTCCTCTCGTTCGACTGTTCAGGGAGATGACGTGTGAAAATCGTTGGTGATCATCTTGGGCTCTACCTTCGGGGATGGTCCATCACGCTGCTGCTCACGTCGGTGAGTTTCGCAGTTGCGCTCGTCATCGGCCTCCTGCTCGCCAGCGCTCGGGTCAGCCCAGTTGCCCCTTTACGTGGGCTGGCCCGCTGGTACGTGGAGCTCGTCCGCAACACGCCACTTACCGTGCATATGGTGCTGATGTTCTTCGGACTCCCCAAGCTCGGCATTCGCTTCGGCCCAATCACCACAGCCATCTTGGTGCTGTCGATTTACACCGGAGCGTTTGTCGGTGAAGTCATCCGCTCGGGTATCAACACCATTGGCGTAGGCCAGATAGAAGCGGGCCGAGCGATCGGTCTGCCGTTCACGGGGTTGCTTCGCCTGATCGTTATTCCGCAGGCGCTGCGAGCGACCGTTGCACCGCTTGGGTCGCAGCTGTCAGCCCTCGTTCGAAACTCGGCGGTCGCGTACACCATCTCGGTACTCGACATCATGGGGCGCTCTGATCGACTCATCACCGATTTGGCTCGTCCAATTCCGATTCTGATTGGGGCTGCCTTGGCGTACTACACGCTCACGATCCCTCTGGCCGTTGCTATCAATGCTGTTGATCGACGAGTGCGGGTGTCCCGGTGAGTGCGTTGATTCTTGCCGATGCGCTCGGTCCCCGTGGCCGTCGCCGGGTGCGTCTTCTCAGTCTGCTCGCGTACGCCGCTCTCGCCGCTGTCGTGGTGCTGGTCGTGCGTCGCTTCGACAGTCGCGGGCAACTGCTGTGGTCGAAGTGGAACTTCATCACCGACCAGAAGCTGTTGCGCTTCCTCCTGCGAGGACTGCGTGACACGCTGACCGCGGCCCTGGTTGCCATGGCCATCGCGCTCGTGTTTGGCGGGCTTGGCGCGTACTTTCGACTGAGTCCGTCGAAGCCATTACGCATTGTGGCCATCGCAGTGGTGGAGGTGCTGCGGGCCACACCGTTGGTGCTCCTCATCTACTTCATGGGCCAGTTCATTCCCCGTTACGGCACCGAACTGGGCAGCTACTGGTATCTCGTCATCGGCCTCGCCGCGTACAACAGCGCGGTCATCGCCGAGATCTTCCGTGCGGGTGTGAACTCGCTACCCCGTGGCCAGCGCGAGGCGGGCCTCACGATTGGCTTCACCGAGGGTGAAGTACTTCGCCGCATCCTGTTCCCGCAAGGTGTCCGCCGCATGGTGCCTGCTCTGGTCAACCAACTCGTGACGTTGCTGAAGGACTCCTCCCTTGGCGCACTGGTGCTGCTGCCGGCAGTGAATGATCTGCTGCACCAGGGAAAGGTCTTGGGCGAGTTCAAGAAGAACCCCCTACAGGTTTACATCGTGGTGGCCCTCATGTACGTCATCACCAACTTCGCCCTCTCGCAGGTTGCCACCTACCTCGAACGCCGCCGCGCCTCGTAGCGGCCCATTCGTGACGGTTGCAGGTCGATGCGTCCCGTGGATCTCGAACCGATAGTGCTCAGGGCCAACGTCCCATGACATGAGCTGTGGTTCGAACAGCTCGATGATGCTGCCGGTCAGGTCATCGATAGGGATTGCTTCGCCGACCGCAGGTGTCCAGTCACCCGGCGAAGCAACCACTGACCGAGCCCCGGACGTACTCGCAGCGCACGTTGCGCTGTGGCGTAGGTCGGCTCACATGGGCGGGTCCAGCGGCTGGACGGATTGCGTTGGAGGCGGGAGCTGCGGATCGGCTGCCTCCACTCGCAGAATCCAGGTGCCTGGTCCGATCGGCGGCGTGATGATGCGGTTCGCATTCGGTGAGCCGGCCGGACCCTCGAGTCCTTTGGACGAAAGCATCTGACCGATGATGGGAAGCGCAACCACGTTGGCCGCGTGTAAGACACCCATCACCAACAGGATGCCGCCGACTCGTACGACTTCGATCTTCCACTGATCGGCGCGGTCGGGCCAATGATCCTTGAACGAGATGGTGAAGAGCACGAATGCAGTAAAAATCAGGTAGTAGGCCACGTCGGTGAGAACGAGATAGCTCTTGCCTGTCCGAGGGTTCGCTCGAAAGACGTCGGCGGCGTACGAGCGCCCGAACCGTTTGATGAACGGCCCAAGCACGACGGCGATGGCCACGAGCACGATGTTGGTAAGAACTTCTATGAGCCACCAAGACATGCTGAATCCTCCTTGTTCGTAGTTCCCAAGAATGAGTGAAAGCGCAACGAGCCCGCCCACGAACGCCATGACGTTTCGACTGACAGCCCAGCGCCAACGGCGTCGCAATCGGGAGTCGTCGACTGACCGTTGTACTCGCTCGAAAAGATCCGGGTTGCTGTCGGTAGCCTCGCGAGCCGCATTGAATGCCTCCCGAAGGCGCTGTTCAAGCGTGCTCATGTTCGGCCTCCAGCGCCTGCCCCAGTGCAGCCATTCCGCGGCGGAGATGGGTTTTGACCGAGTTTGGCGACACCTTTAGAATGGCGGCGATGGCATCAATGCCGAGCTCTTCGAAGTAGCGGAGCGCGACGCAGTCGCGCTGTCGTGTTGGCAACGACCGCACCGCTTCGAGCACGGCATGATGCTGTTGGTCCCGCACAAGGCCGTCCTCGAGTGGCGACACGACATCGATTTCGCGACCGGCCGTTGCGTGGTGTCGGAGCGAGACAAGTCCGCGCCGGTTGTGATCGCGGGCCAGGTTCAACACGATCGATCGAAGATAAGCGGGAGCCTTCGACTCATCCTGAATTCGCGTGGCCGATCGGGCAAGGCGCAGAAAGGCTTCCTGCACAATGTCTTCAGCTGCATCTCGATCATCGACGAAGAGTCGAGCGAGCCGAACCAGCGATCGGGCCTCCGAACGAAACAGGTCGATCACCAACCGTTGCGTTCGCGCGGTGACCGTCTCCGACTCGCCTGCTGACGCAATCGCAGACAGCAGCAGCGAGTCCAACGTCGTCTGCCGCGGCGCGAGCGAAAGGAGCATCACTACAACAGACGCTTGAAGAAGCGTCCGGGGTGACATGTCACCCGCCCGTGGAGGAGTCGACGTCTGTCGGATACACACAACAACACTTGGGAGGAATCATGTACAAAGGTGTCCTGCTGGGCACGGCCACAGTCGTCGGGGTAGTCGCCCTTGGTATAACGACGATCGGGCTCGGTGGCGTCTCCTTCGCCAACAGCGACAGCCGCGCGACGGTACGAGATGCGACCGGAACCAAGGTGGGAACAGTCCGCTTCAGCGACAAGCACACTCGGAACCAAACCGAGGTGCGCGTGCAGTTGCAGTTCGATCCGACCAAGATAGCGACGAACGCGTTTCACGGGATGCATCTCCACGCCAACGGCGATCCTGCCAACGGCGTCGGTTGCATTGCAGACCCTACGAAGGAACCCGCGACATGGTTTGTGTCGGCCGACGGTCATTGGAAGGCAGATGGACAGGACCACGGCGCTCATTATGGCGACGTGCTGAGCGTGTTCGTCAATGATGATGGCAGCGTTGACTCTCGCTATACCGTCAGTCGCATCGACCGGGCTGGCCTGGCGGGTAAGGCCATTGTCGTTCATGCGCTCGCCGACAACTTCGGCAATGTGCCTGTTGGACCGGAGGCCAACAAGTACACGGCAAACTCCAATGATGCGATCACGGCCACGAAGAACACCGGCAATGCCGGAGCCCGCGTGGCATGCGGCGTGATCGGCGAGAGATGACCCTGCGGAGCGCTACGCGCGGAACGCTGCTCGGATTCGCTTGGGGTATCTTGGCTCGGCTTTGGATGCGTTTCATCGCGACCGATCCACAGTTCACCTGGAGCGGGACGGCATACATCGTGCTGGTGCCGACCCTCATTGGGTTGATGATGGGGGTGACGCTGGCCACGCACCGCCGCTGGGCCAAGATCGCTGGCGGTATCGCAGTGATCCCTTTGGGTATGGGTGCCGGCACGCTCATGCTGCCGACGATCATCTTCGGCGCGTTGTCGTTCGGCCGCCGCTCTCTGCCTGCATGGTCTCGTGTCGCCTTCGGAATCCTGGCGGCGCTGCCACTCTTCGCAGTCTTCCAAGAGGCGTCGAAGCAGGGTTCGTTGAAAACCCTGGTGGCGATGACGCTCTATCTTGCCCTGTGCGCAGGCATGATCGGAATGGCTTCCGTGAGCATTGGCTCGGCGGGGGCTGCCATCGAGTGACGGCGTCGACTACAGCTGATAGAGACTGTGGTTATGACTGAGAATCCGTTGAGCGATGGCAAAGGGGAGACGACGTCGGGCGGTCTTGCACTGACGCACGACATGCTGGCTGCGCCGCCGATGCACATTCCTGATGGCCGGGGTGGGGCGTACAAGACGGAGCTCGTCATCGAGCGTGGGGCAGACCGTACGGTGAAGATCCTCTGGTGGTACGCCGATGATCCGAGAACGGAGCCGCACAACCATCCGTGGCCGTTCACCAGCGAAATCATGGCAGGCGGCTACACCGACGAGCGCTACCGGGTGGCGGGTGACGGCACCATCGATCACGAGACAGTTGTCGTCCGGGCGGGGGACGTCAACGTCGTACCGGCCGACATCTATCACCGCGTCACCGACGTGTTGCCGGGAACGGTGACGCGTATGACCTGCGGTACGGCCGCACCTGGGAATACGTGGGGATACCTCGACATCGTGTCGGGCGAGATCTCCCCATCCCACGACCCGATGTTCGTGGCGAACCTGCGTGCAATCAACCCGCACCTTCGTCCGTCTGGCTAGAGAAACCCTTCCAATAGAAGATGGTTGAGGTGCGACTTCCGTCGGGGTTGAGGGCGTAGTCGGGGATGATGCCGGATCGGGTCCAGCCGAGGCGTTCGTAGAGGCGGGCGGCTTCGTCGGTGGCGGTGTCGAGAACGAGCAGGTCGCGGCCGATGGAACGGGCGTGGGTTTCGGCTGCCTGCATTAACTGATCGGCCATGCCTTGCCGGCGGGCTCGTGTGTGTACAAGAAGCTTGGCGATGTCGGCGCGGTGGGGTTGGTTCTCGGCCCCGGCCAACACGAGCTGCACAGTGCCGTCGATGCGGCTGCTGGCCTGTCGGGAAACGAACACGACGCGCCGACCCGCATCGACCGCAACCGCGACACTGAGCCAGAACGCGTCTGCTCGCTCAGGCGATAGGGGCGACAGGAAGCCGACGGAGGCCCCATTCTCGACACAGTCGATGAGGACGTCGGACAGGTCTGGAACCTTGGCGCGGATATCCGCTGCCGTGAGGCGGTCGATCTTGGTCACGGCTCTCAGCTTACGAAGCCGAATT
>JANMCE010000203.1:0-1625 GCA_031360915.1 Actinomycetes bacterium
TCAACGTGCACGGCACCTACTCATTCGCCCGACCAGCCAACCCCAACCAGCCCCGATCGCTCACAGACCCCACCAACGACGATGAAGACGACAACTAACACACCGAGCAGACCGCCACGCTTAACGCCGGATCCTGTTCCATTGTTCCTCGCACCCCGATGTGCGCCTGGAACTGTTCGTGGTACGTCGCTTGGTTGAAGGACACCTTCACGTTCGCCTTTCGGCGCGTGTCCTGCTGCCATTTCGTTCGGATTGATACGCCGAGTGCGACTATGGAAATAGCTATCGGCACCCAGTCCCTAGCTGCCATCGCGTAAATAACGTACAGGAGAGAACGCCCACCACTTGAAGTGCCACATCTAACATCACCACGCGCTTCTTCGAGAGAATCCGGCCGACGGCCAAGTCGAGGGTATTCGGTCGGACGCGGCGAGCCGGGCAAGGAGATCGATGAGAACGTGTCGACCTCCGGCTGTCCCACTATCCGAGCCTATTTTCTGAGTAACGTCATCACATGACCACAAGGGGGTTGAGTGAAGATCAGGGTTCTCGGCCCGTTGGAGGTCGTGACCGACGACGGGCGACGTGTCTTGATCGGTCCTTTGAAGCGGCGAATCGTGCTGGGCGCGTTGACGGTCGCCGCCGGTCGCGTTATGTCTACAGATCGGTTGGTTGACGCTGTCTGGCCTGACGATCCGCCTTCGAGTGCGCTGGCCACGCTTCGTGGCCTGGTGTATCAGGTGCGGCTGCTGATTGGCGTCGACGCGATCGAATCGCAGTCACTGGGCTATCGGCTTGCGCCGGACGGCGTGTTGGTGGACCTGAGGCAGTTTGAGACGCTGGTCGAGCGCGGTTCTATTGGTGAACTCGACGAGGCGCTGCGGATGTTTCGCGGTCAACCATTCGAAGACCTCGGCGATGGCGAGCCGTTCGGTACCGCTCGACTCTGGTGGGTGGAACGACGGCTGTACGCGTTTGAGGCGTGGTGCGATCTGATGCTCGATGCGCGTCGACCAGCTGAGGTCGTGGAGCGGATCGAGCATGAACTGATCGGCAACCCGTGGCGTGAATCGTTGTGGGAGCGTTTGATGTTGGCGTTGTACCGCGCAAGTCGCCAGGCCGACGCGTTGCATGCGTACAGCCGCGCCCGACGTGTCCTTGCCGAAGACCTTGGGCTGGAACCAGGGTCCGGGTTACAGACGCTCGAGCAGCAGGTCCTGCTCCACGACCCAGCACTCGATGTCGGCGATACGAACTCTGCCGGCAGCGCTCGAACACGTGACCTGCCGAGGGGAACGGTGGCGTTCTTGCTCACTGAGGTTGCCGGTTCGACGCGGCTGTGGGAACGAGCGTCTGAGGTGATGTCGTCGGCGCTTTCCCGCCACCATGAAATTTTGACGTCCGCCGTGGCCGGCGCAGGTGGCATCATGGTCCAAGCCCGCGGGGAGAGCGATTCGACATTTTCGGTCTTCGCCGATCCCGGCGTGGGCTAGCCGTTAGTAGGCAGCTACTAGGAAGCGGAGACGCGTTGATCTGTGAGTGCCGAGTAGGCTCCTAGTAACTGCCGAGTAGAAGGGGGTTCGGATGCTCGTTCAAACCGTCGACGAATTGAACGCGGTGCTCGA
>JANMCE010000333.1:0-33218 GCA_031360915.1 Actinomycetes bacterium
CTTCCATCGCTGGGCCGCGTTTGCCCGAGGAATCGTTGAACGAATGGGTGGCCCGCCATCACGAAGGCCGCACGCCGTCTGCTGTCATGAAGTCCGCCACTGCGTTCGGGTTGAGTGACCCTTACAAGCAAGGCGACGCCAAAATCCGCAAAACGGCCCAACAAGTTGTAGATGCAACCACCGCGATCGCAACCAGCTGGCGCTAGATGATTCGTTCCAAGGGTGCGCTCTGGACTGCATCCTCCGACAAGGCCCCAAAAGTTTGGGTGCTCCGTGGCCACGACATCGGGGCCGACCGACCCCGATGTCGTGAAGCGTCTGAGTCAGCTGCCGTTGTCGGGGCGATTGACGGCGCCCGAACCGGTGCCGCCGCGGCCTTGCGGCGTTGGGGGCAGTGGCTTGTTCGGCCGCTGTTGGTTCGGGGTCGGTGGCAGCGGCTTGGTGGGTCGCTGACCGGGGGCGTTGGGTGCCTGCGGCGCCGCGTTGGGGATAGGCGGCAGCGGTTTTGTCGGCGCGGCGCCAAGGTTCGGCCCACCGTTGGCTCCAGCGGCATTTGCTCCGCCGGCATTGGCCGCGTTGGCGCCCGGCACGGCCGAGCCCGGGTCCGCGACGTTGCCGGTACCCGACTTATCGCCACCGATCTTCAGCCGTTTGCCGATACCGAAGCTGAACTTCACGGTCTTGTCGCTGACGTTGATCTCAACGAGCGGCTTCGACGCGAATCGATCGGCGCGTTCCTTGCGCTTCTCGGCCACTTCGTAGTTCAACCCCATCCGCACCAGACTGCGCGGCAGCCGTGTCTGCACCGCGCCCTCCAGGCCGGCCCGCATGGCCGGCTTACTCGCCAGGTTGGCGCGATAACCCGCGGCCACAGCGGCGACGCGTTCACCCTGCGCAGCCGAGGTAATCACGTGCACCGAGCCGAAGGCCAGGCCCGTCGGGTCGACGTTCTTCAGCGGATTTGAGCCGGCGTAGGAGTACGCCGCACGGAACGCCGGGTCGCTCACCATCGCGTTGGGATCATCAACCAGAATTGGATCAGGCGAGTAGAAAAGCTCACGGTTCTGGTCGTAGAAGCGAGCACCGATCGAGATGATCTTGCGGACCTCATCGACATAGCCGCCGGCGTACTGGTACGGAGTGCGGAACACCGTGCTCTTCTCATCGACCCATACTTCGCCGGTCGGGAAGTACTCGTGGTGTTGGAAGGTGTCGCCGGTGATGTCAGTCACCATATTGGTGCTGCCCTGCAGGTCCTTGTGCAGGAAGTACTGCTTCAGCTCCTGATTCCCGCCGTCGTCGCGCTGAATGCCGAGCCGATCCGAGCCAGCCCACACGTTCTTCCAAACCTCGGTCGTGTTACGCACGGTCACCCACGGATTCACGAATAACGTCTCGCCCGAAGGACCGCGCTCAATCGTGCGTTGGCCGGAATCGTCGTAGGTGTAGTCGGTGACCTGAGGGCCATCGGTGACGACCCGCATGTGATCGGTCGCGTCCCATTCCATCTGGCGGATCCACGAGTTCTTCCTCGTGTCCTTGATGCCGAGGAAATTGCCGTTGGCATCCCAGTTGTACGAGGTGGTTCCCACGCTTGTCGCCTGATGTGGCTGAGGGCGGGTGTAGGGCCGGGCGAACGAGTAGGTCGTGTCGGTCTGGATGTTGTCCCTATTGTTTTGACGGATCCAGTCCCGCTGGTTCTTCGACACCACGTTGCCGTTGGCGTCGTACCCGATCGAGAAGCTGTAGTTGCGCACCTTGCCGGTCGCCATCTGCCAACTGCCCGACCCACCCGTCACCCGCTCGTAGTTGTCATACGTGTAGCTCTGCGCCGTCGCACCACCGAACAGATTCGCCACCGGAGCGGGTAGGTCGTTGGTGTAGGTCTTCGGGTTCCCCACGGAGTCATAGGTGTAGTGGAGATCCTGGATCTCCTCGTAGGCCGGGGTGGTGATGCCCTTACGCCCCGGAAGCACGGTGCGTTGTGCGCTGAGCCATCGGGTGTCCGGATCGTAGGTGCGCTCGGTCGCGGCGTTGTTGCCGAGCTTGTCGTACTTCACTCGGAAAAACTCGTCGTATTGACGATTCTTCAGGTACGAGTAGTCCCAGGTGTGCGGCTGATCCTGGTAGATCGGCGCGCCAAGCGCATCCACCCCGACCTGCACTCGGATCGTCCCCAGTTCGGAACCGACGATGTTCGACACGAGACCACCAAAGTCGTAGTCGTAGGTCAGCTGCTCGGAGTCCGGGTACTTCACGGTGGCGATGCGGCTGAGACCGTCGTAGGTCCACTCCGTTGTCCAGCGCAGCTTGGACCGGTCGACGGCCGGGTTGAACCACTGGTGCGTCTTCATCTCGGCCATCTGCTTGGTGAGGTCACCGGCGGCCGAGTACTCGTTGGTGGTAATGCGTGCGCCATCCTCCTGGCGAACGACACGGCCGGCTCCGTTGCCGGGTGCGCCCGCCGCACCGTAGGTGTAGGTGACATCGGGTGTAGTGCCCGGGTTGTCGATTCCGGTCAGGCGATCCAGCTGATAGGTGTAGTGGATCTTCTGGTTCAGCGCCTGCAGATTCGGTGTCACCTTGCCGATCTGCTTGCCTTCGGGGTCGTAGTCGAAGCTGACCAATCCGCCGTCAGGTGTCCGGGTCGACAGTCGGCGGCCCTGCAGGTCATAGGTGTGGGTGGTGGCGTTGCCCGCCGAATCAACCACACGCGTGAGCTGGCCAAGGCCGTCGGTTTCGTACGACGTGCGCAGCGGGGTCGCCGCTCCGGCCGGCTTGTCGTCGACGGCTTTGATCACCTCTCGGATGTCGGTGTAGGTGGTCGTGACCCGACTATTCGGTGCGGTGCTGATGGTCTGCATCAGCACCGGGCCGCCGGTCACAGCCGGTTGGTAGTCGTACACCTTCGACGTCTTGCGTCCTCCCGGCTCGATAACGTCGCCGGGTAGATCCCACAGGTCGTAGGTGGACGTGGTGACGGGGCCGGTGTAGGCCGCGGGGTCGAACGTGGTCATCGGGGTCGTGCCCGTGCGTGGGGTGTACTCGGTGACCGGGTGGCCCAGGTTGTCGTAACTGAGCCCACCGCTGACGACGATGCCTTCGACCGACGGTGCCCCAGCGGAGACGAACAGCGACGCGTCGCGCTTGGTTTCGGTCACGCGACCCTTGCCGTCGACGAACACAGCGGTGTCGATGGTGTTACCTGCGTTGAACACGTCGTTGTGATGGGTGATGCCGTAGCCGTACGCCGCGCTGGGGTGATACTCGTAGGTGACGAGGTCGACGTTGGGCGCCGCGTCAGGACGCGGGGTGCCGATGGCAGCAATGCGACCCATGGGGTCGTATCGGTAGCTGGTGGCATTGTTGTTGGCGTCGAGCCGCTTGCTCACTCGACCCGAGAGCGGGTCGAACGTTGCGGACGACACCATGCCGATCAGCGGCGTGGTGAGCACGAAGCCGTCACCAAGGAACTCCGATGCGCTGGCGTCATCGAGTTCGTATTCCTGCACCTGGCCAATGTTGCCGTGGCTGTCGGGGTCATAGGTGTACTCGACCGCGTAGCGTTTCCCGGTCTCACCGGCGGGGTACACGATACGGTTGTAGCTGCCCCAGTCGTCGTATTGCAGCTCGGTGATCGAGACCGGTCCGCCGCCTATCGATTCCTCGACATGGGTGACCGAGTTGTTGTTGCACACCGCGGGTGCACCGTCACGCTCGCGGTAGGTCACCTTGGCCGCACCGGTCTTGCCGTTGGTAATGACGAGGTGGACCGGGAGACGCACCCACGTGTAGCAGATGTTGGCATCCCAGAGCGGCGAGGGGTGCGGGGTGCCGTCGTTGCAGCCGATGTAGTCGCCACTTGGGGCTGTTCCGCCGTTGTAGAGCTCGGTGGCATTTGAGCAGGTGGACTGGGTGTACGTGGCTAGCACGTCATCGTTCGGGTCTTCGAGCTGACCTTCGTCGAACTGGGTGAGTACGTTGCCGAACTTGTCATAGGTGAAGGTGACTCTGGTCTGCTCGCCCGGCGTGGTCGTGCCGTCGCCTCGGTGCCAAAGTTCCCGAGTCTGGGTGAGCAGCGGAGAATAGGAAGCGGTGAGTGAGGCCACGGACGTGAGGCCCGTCACCGTGTTGGCTGGCACCGCGCTGCCGTTGGTCAGCACGTTTCGCAGCGACCACGACGACTCGTTGGACCGCAGGTACGCCCCGGACGGGTCCATCACCGTTACGGCCTTGGCGAGACCAGCGACGAACACGTTGTCGTTCAGGTACTCATAACGGGTCTTGCGCAGGACCGTGTTCGAGGCGGCATCGCGTTCTTCGGCCACGACCTGTCCGAAGCCGAGCGACTCCCGGTGCAGTTTGTCGTACTTCAGGCCACTGTAGGTGTAGGAGTTACGGGTGACGTCCACACCGTCGCCGGGTCGACCGTCGTTGACATCGACCTGCTTCAGTGCCCACAGCGAGTCGGGGTGATCGACGGTGTTGCCGTAACGCTGGTAGTCAAGTGTGTAGCTGCCACCCAGCGGGTTGCGCACTGTCTTGAGCATGTTGGTGCGGCCCTGCTTGTTGCGCTTCACCGACATGACGTTGTCGTCGGTTGACTTCACCGAGTCGGCGTAACCGTCACCGTCAACGTCGGTCAGGTCGACTTCGGTCGAGCTAATGCTGTTCTGGAAGCTGGCACCCGGGTTGATGATCAGGTAGCAGGCAACAAGGCAGAGCGGGCCAATGGCGATGGTGAATTCGAAGCCGCCACCCACGCTGGTGGTGCGATCCATGCCGATCTGTTGACCGGCATTGCTACCGGCGACCGTTGTACCGAACGTTGCGCCGTACTGCACGGCCGGGAGGATGCCCGAGCCGGTGCCGAACGCCACCGTTGGCGGGTCGGTGTTGTTGATCTTGTGGATCTGGTCCAGGATGCCGTCGCCGTTCACGTCACGCCACGAGTACCGCGACATGTCGACATCCCAGTTGAGGGCTACGCCACCACCGAAATCGGCCCATGGTGTGGTGAAACCGAAGGACACGCCGCCCGAGTACGACTCCTGCGATTCGAAGCCGCCACTGGCCAGTTTGACCGGCGCGTCGGCGAAGTCGTAGCCGAGGTTGTACTTGACCCACACGCCGCTCGGGTTCGTGTACACCCGGTCCGGCAAGCCGTCGCCGTTCACGTCGGCCAGCGCCTGTTGGATCGGCGCGGTGCTGCCGCCGGGGTCCTGCGGTGTCTGCGACGATTGATTGGCGTAGGTGGTGGTGGGGTCGTTGCTACCGCCCGACAGCAGTGCGCTGTCGCTCGGACCGGACGCGTTCGGTGAGGTCCACTCGGCATTGACTTCGAGCCCGATACCGATACCGGCACCGGTTTCGTTGCCGTCGCTGCCCTTTGCCGCAGCGCCCCCCTGGTTGGCGTTGCTCTTACCCTTGGTGTTGCCCTTGATATCAACCAGGCCCGAGCTGATTCCGCCGTTGACGGCGAATGTCAGGTCCTGGTTGGTCACGGCCACCTCGGACGGATTCCGCGTGGTGGTTTCCAGGCCGCCACGAGGGGTGCTGTACTGCACCGAGTTGGGCTTGATGATGTCGGGATACCCGTCGCCGTTCATATCCTCGAAGTCGACCAGCCCGAAACTGGGGGCGACACCGAAGGACGCGCCAAGCGGTCCAATGCCGAACGCCAGCGCAGCACTCGGTGCAGTGAGGCCGATGCGGGTGACGGCTCTTCCGGCGCCACCCGTCGTGGCACCCAGCGCCACCGAGTCGGAGCCAAGGCGCGATGACCGGGCGCCCGTAGCGGTGGCGCTCAGGTTGTCGCGCTGACCCTTCCATGATGGCGAGGTGTTCGGCGCCGGCTGACCCGGGATGGTCTGGGACAAGATCGTCGGGATGTAGGCGTAGGACCCGTCCGGCGTCGGCGGGTTGAAGGTGGTGTCGTTGAAGCCAGTCGGCTTCTGCACCGGGGTGTCCTTCGAAAGCCCGGCGGTGTTGATCACGAAGGCGTTCTCATCGATCGCGGTCGTGGCCGCGGCACCGTTGCCGTTGTAGCCGGCCACGGCCCAGCCGCGGTAGGCCAGCGGGAAAATGCCCTGGCGTCCGGACACACGCCGGTTGGAGGTTGGCGTGATGTCGGTACTGGCGTCCGCGGCACCATTGGGTCGCAGGACCACGCTGCCGGACGTGATGAAATCGGACACGTCCGGGTTGGCGATGGTGACATCGATCCAGTAATCGGCGTTGGCTTCGATCGTCACCCCGGTGAGCGTAAAGGTCGAGTTGGCAGCTCCGGCCGGTATGGTGAAGGGCTGCTGGAAGACCAGACTGTTGTTCGGCGAAGCCTTCTTCTTGATCGACAAGACGCCCGTACCGCCGGCGTTGTTCGTTGAACGACCGAGGGTGACCAACGCGCTGTAATTGCCGGCGGAGCCAGCGTGCCAGGGCGTGGAGATACCGCCGACCGAGCTGGTCGGGTACTGGATGATCTCGGGCGGGAAATCCAGCTTGATCTTTGGGGTGCCGTTCGGGGCCGTGGTGGCGACGGCATTGCCGTCCTTATCCTGCGCTGCCGTGTAGGTCAGCGTGGGGTTCCATGTGACCGCGGTGAGATCAATCGCCGAGTCGACCGAGAGGTACGCCTGAACCGAGTCATAGACCGCCGGGACATCGGGTTGATCGGAGATGACCGGCCGAGCGACATCGAAGCTGACGTCGAGCGCCTGATCGCCGACGAAACTGGCCGGAATGCTGAGCGCCGATCCGGGTACTGCCACGCCATTGTGGGTGAGGGTCAGATTGAGATCGTCGGTGGTCACCTTGGTCTTGCGAACCGTGGCCTGGAAACGCGTCGAACCCTTCAATGGCATCAGCACCTTGGAGCCCGGACGGCCGGCGAGGGTGAAGTCTGCCGCCGCGCTGTAGGTGGTTTGCGACAAGCCGTTCTGGTCGAGCGGCACGGTAGCGATGTCGGCCACGCCGCTGATAGCGGTGTAGGTGACCGTCGGCGACCAGGTGACCTGGTCGTTGGCCCCGTCGTTGATCGACCCCACGCGGAAGTACAGGTGGTCACCGGCACTGACGGTGCGAGAGATCGCCGACGGGAAGGCGATAGCGCCGGTCGGGAGCAGGTTGCCGGCGGCGATTTCGGCGGCATTGTGCTGGATAGCCACACGCACGCCATCAACCGACGTGCCGCCAACGGGCTGCAGCGTGGCCGGGGCGTTGATGGAAACGGTGCCCGAAAACGGTGCGACCCACCGTCGTATGGTGTCGACCAGAGGCGACTTCTCGGCCAACTTGGCCTGGGTGTCGGCCAGCTGCTGCACGCTGCCGGCCACCGGCGTACCGCTGGCAATCGGCACTGCGGTCGCGGAGCTATCACCGAGAACGAACGTGGGAATGCCGTTGTCGAGGTGGTTGAAGTAGACGTTGCCGCCCGACACGAAATCTGGCAGCCCGTCAGAGTTCACGTCGCTGAAGTAGTTCTCGCCCCAGGTGACATCGAGGCCGATGCCGAACGCGACGGTCACGATCGGGAAGGCTTCGATGGCACCCTCGAAGGCGAAATCGCCTTCACTCGAGAGCTTGGTGAGCCCGACGACGGTTTGTTCAGCCCCAAAAGTGGTAGACCCGCTCGGGCCGCTCTGGTTGAGGCGGAAGCGAATGGGGCCGTTGCGGTCAACGTCGTTGCCCGCAGGATCGCGGTACACCTTGTCCGGAAGCGTGTCCCCGTTAAGGTCGATGAACTCCGCCAGTGCCTCGGTGACGCCACCACCCAACTGGATCGAACCACCGAAAGAAAGGACCTTGGTCGGGTCGATGGGGTTAAAGCCGAGGTAGGCGTGGCCTTCCCCTGAATTCGTTTCCGAGGATCCCAGCGCGCCGTTCTGCGCCTCGTCGGTGAGCATCTGACGGGCCGGCAGGTCGTTGCCGGTGTTCCAGTTTTCCGTCGTGCCGAAGCCGTCGTAATTTCCGCTCGCGTTGGTGACCTCATCGTAGTAATCGAACTGGTGGGTTTCCTTTGTCGTCAGGTCGGCGCCGATCTGATCAACCGAGGCCAGCAACGACTTGCCGAATGGTCCTTTGCTGTAATGAAGGTCGTACCGCACGGCGACCTGGTTGTAGGTGCGAGCGAGTTCCAGCACCGAACCATCGGTCTGGGTGACGTGGTTCGGAGAGCCGTAGCGCACCTCTACCCGGGCGAGGCGGTCAATGGTGAGATCGAGGTAGCCGCCCATGCCGCTGATGATCGGGTCCGAACGCACGGGGGACCCCGGGTTGACCGTGGAATCGCGTAGGAAGTGGATCTCGTAAGCGGGGTCTTCAGCGTGGCCCGACTTCTTTGCGCCACCGGTGTAGGCGATGGTGCTGAGGAAGGTGTGCTCGGCACACAACGTGGACGACGACGAGGTGCAGCTCGCAACCTTGAGCCAACCAGTCGTGGTGTAGCGGTAGTTCACCTTCTCGTACGAGTACCGCATCATGTTGACGCCAACGTCACGCTCTGCGGACAAGAGCCACTTGACGATATTGCCGTGCTGATCGGTCACCGTGGCAGAACGATCGATCGTGGGGACGAAGGGCGTCTTGTCGGCACGGATCGCGGCATCGGGGCCGCCATCGTCGGGCTGACCGCCGTACCAGAAGATATTGCCGAGCTTGTCGCGGACCTCCCAGAAGTAGTTGGCGGGACCGCCACCGGGTGCTTCGTGACGGATGATCTGGGCGTACTCCGTCTCAACCTTGCGGGTGTAGTCGGCGCGGTCACCTGACACTCGGTTGCTATAGGTGTCGCCGAGCGCGTTCGGCACCAACATCTTGCCGTCGATGAGATAGCTCTCGGTTTCCTGCGTAGTACTGAACCGGGGCGCACCGAATTCGGTATCGACGCTGATGTCACCTACCGACAGGTCCCAACCAAGCCCGGTCCAGCCGTTGTCCCCGCCGTTGTCGTAGCTGAGCGCGAGTTCGGGCGTGAGGCCGCGGCCGTGCGGCACGATGAGCGGGTAGCTCAGCTGCGCGCTTCCACCATTGTTCGGTGCCGGCGGATCGACCAGCGCCAGGTTCTCCGTCGGATTGGCGTACTGCAACCCGTCGATCGAGCCGTCGCCGATCGCCTCGGGCGTCAGGAGTGGTTCGCGTCTCAGGGTGGAGTTCAACCCCTGGTCCAGCGTCGTGGCCCGCGCCGTACCGAGCGTGGAAATCTGTGAAAGCAGCAGCAACGCAGCCATCGCGATGCAAAGCCGTACCGGTCGTGCACGATCCATGTCGCCACCTCTATGTCCGCCCAACAGCGCCCCCCGACGCCGTGTGCATATTGCATCGCAATCCTCCCGGCTGTCAAGGATGTAGCCGGATTTGTCCTTACTCGTGCCGATCACTGCAATCTTTCGGGACTCGCCCCGTTAGAGCAACATCTCAGCCGTCGTCAAGCGCCCAAGACTCGCCGTTTGGAAGCCGAAGGCCGATTCATTCCGCTGGCCGCACCAGTTTCCGCGCCTTGCCGAGCCGGACGCCCACGGGGCGCAGGATGCGGTTCGAGAAGGCGAACATCACGCCGACAACCGGACGCGGGACATGTTCGGCGAGTATCTCGCGGTGCACGCCCTCGCGCATGCGGTTGTTCTCGTCGGTTTGCGAGAGGGAATCGGGCGAAGTCACGTAGTACGCCAAGATATGAGGGACATGCACGGCATGAAGGTCCGGGGAACGGTGGATGATGCCCATGGCCCGCAGGGCGAAGTCGATGTCCTCACTCTCCCGAACCGGCTTGAAGGGGATCAGTCGGCTACACAGATCGGCACGGAGCATGAGTGTCTGAAACGGGAGATAGATCCTGCCACGTATCAACCCATCGAAGATGACTCTGCGGTAGCCGACCGACGGGAGCGACCGGACCACGTTGATTTCCCCCGTGTGATGCACCGAATCGTCGATCGAATGCTGCACGCCGTAGGTCAGGGCCGTGGCCGGATCTTGGAACGGCCCGGCACCGAGGGCAAGCCGATTGGGGGGCCAGTAGTCGTCGTCGTCATGAAAGCAGATAATGGATGCACCCCGCTCGACTGCGACCTTTACCCCGGTCGTGCGCGCCGTGGCGACACCGCGGTTCTGGTCGTGGCGCACGACGACCAATCGATCGGCAAAATCACGTTTGAGCACCGCAAGCGCTGCATCGGTTCGACCCTCGTCGGCACTCCCGTCATTGACGGCGACGACGAATTGCCGGTCGTAGCCCTCCTGGGCGAACACCTGACGCACCGCCCGATCAAGAAGATCTGAGCGCCTATAGGTGCAGACGATGACTGCCGTGTCGAAGCCCGACGCGATCATGGGCCTCCATTACCCTGCGAGGGCTCGTCTTGCCATCCCGCCACGGTTGGAAACAGCTCAGGGTCGGTTGGGGTCGGCCACGGTGTTTGTTCGATGGCGACTCCATGGTCATGGTGAAGCAGAGCCCGCACTGCATCGACCGCAATAACGGCGTCGCTTTCAAACGAGCGCCGTCGGCGAAGGCCGAGCTCCTTGGCCACACAGACGGCGAGTACACGCGCGCCGCCTTTTCGTTGGCGCAGGGTCTTGTCCACCATCAACAGTCGCGCCGCATCCAGACGGCGCCCGGACTGCCACTGCCTGGCTCCCATCCATAAGTGGATCGCTTCAACCTCGAGATGGCCATGGACGCGACGGTGCGGCTCGATTTTTGTCAGAAATCGCTGAAATTCGGCATCGACGGTGCGCATGTCACGACTCATCTGCGACGGATGCGACACGTAAAGAACTCCGGCCGAGGGCCATACCGACGGCTCGCTAACTGCGGCGAACCGGACCCACAGCTCCCAGTCGGCAAACATAGAGAAATCGGGGTCGAACCAACCGGCGTCATCAAACAGGCGCCGACGGGCGACGACGCCCGAGCACCCTCCCGGAATCGGATTGCCCGAACTCATCCGCTTCATGAAGTCTGGACCTGGAAGTGGCCTTCCTTCGTAAAGCGGGCGAAGCATGTCATCCACGACAACTTCGAAACAGTAGGCCCAGTCCGATCGGTCCTTGATTAGCTGTTCGATCTGGCCAGCCAGCTTGCCGGGCGCCCAGAAATCGTCGTCGTCACAGACAGCGATGAACTCACCCGACGACGCTGCGATGCCCCTGTTTCGCGCGTCGGACACCCCGGTTCGGCGTTCGCTCGAAACGAGGATGATCCTTGGGTCGTTCAGCGCGTCGACCGCCTCCAGCGTGCCATCAGTCGAGCCGTCGTTGCTGACGACGATCTCCAGGCTTTCGTAGGTCTGGGCTTGAATCGACCGTATTGTACGAAGCAGCCTGTTCTTGCGGTTCGACGTCGGGATCACGACTGAGCAGAGCCCAGTCCGCTGCGCCGTCCGCGCTGCTGGAAAATGATGCACAGTTCAATCCCCGCTTCCTGTCCGCCTACCCTTTGCTCCATAAACCCGTTCGGGGTCCACCCAGCCGCACTCTTGATCATCATCATAGGACAACGCGATAGCCTGAACCCCGCTGCGGTTCCATCGGATGATGGCTCCCGATTCGGCGTGACCTTGATCGGCACCGTGCAACGAATGGTCCCAGATGCCCACTGAGCCCACTACAAGACCACTCAGACCGTTGCGTTCGCTGTCGATGGCGGGACCGAGGAATGTGGTTGCATTCGTCGCGCTCGTACTGGTAGGCGTGGCGCTCGAAAATGTTGGCATCGGTCTCCTCATTCCCCTGATCGACGCGCTGAACAGCAAAACGTCACCATCGGTGCGCGTCGCGGGACACGTCGTGCGCCTTTGTCTTGGTACGGGCGTGATCATCCTTGCGTCGGCCATCATTTGTCGGGCGGGAGTACAGCTTCACACGCTGTACATCTCCTCCCGGCTCACGAATGACTGGGCCCATAAGGTTCGCACCGACCTGCACGCTCGTATTTACGACGTGCATGACTCCGAAATAGCGGAAATCCGCACAGGTGAATACCTCAACATCCTCACGGGCGAGACGTGGCGGTCAGGGGAATACCGCAGGGCACAACTCGATCTCGTGGCACGATCAATCTCCGCCTTCGTGTTTGGCGCCGTCCTTTTGTACATCTCGTGGAAGATGAGCCTCGTCCTGCTCGCCGTGGGTATTCCGTTCGCGGTGGTTGGTCGCATCGTCAACCAGCGGACCCGGCGGCTTGGACGCACCCTGGTCGTGCAGCACAACACCTTGTACGACGCGGCCGTCGCCAGTCTGGACGGAAGATTCACGATCACCACCTTCGGACTTGCGCCACGTTTCGTGTCCAGATTCGATGCCCAATCCCAGAAGATCCGGAACTTCACGCTCAGGGCTGATGTCATGGGTGCCGCACTGCCCCAGCTGCTGTCGGTGATGATGATTCCCGTCCTGATGGGCGTCGTGCTCATAGGACGAGGTATCGGCCTACCGGTCAGCTGGATCGTGGCGTACGCGGTGGTTCTCTACCGTGCGGTGCCTGCCGTAACCGGATCGATGGGAGCGCTGGCCGAGCTTCATCGGCAACAGGGTGGACACGAGGCTGTTCACCGCCTTCTCGGCATCCCGACGCCCGCCAAGGGCGTGACCCTACGGATTGAGGAGACGATCGATCACATCGAGTTGTGCAATGTGAGCTTCGGCTACGGCGAATCGGCCCCCACCATTCGCAATGTGTCGGCTTCATTGACCAGAGGCAATATCTATCAACTGCACGGCCAGTCGGGAGCGGGTAAGAGCACCTTGTTGTCCATCGTGCTTGGACTCCTCAGGCCTACCAGCGGCGAGGTGACGGTGAACGACACGCCACTCGACCGCATCGACCACCTCAGCTACTGGTCGAAGGTCGGCTACGCCGGACAGCAGTCATCGATCTTCGAAGAGTCGATCGACTGGAACCTCTACCTTGATGGAAACTTCGACGATCAGCGAAAGGGCGAGATCGAAGTCGACTTCGGGATCAAGGAAATCCTCGACCGGCTTCCCGCCGGCCGAGCAACCCCGCTTGGACGAAAGGGTCTCGGGCTATCGGGCGGCGAGCTTCAGAGATTGCAACTCGCGCGAGCCGCCGTGCGACATCCGATGCTTCTCATTCTGGACGAGGCAACGAGTGAACTCGACAGGGCAGCAGAACAGCAGACTCTCTCGGCGATTCGGAAGCACTGCCCGAAGGCCATTCTTCTCGTGGTCTCCCACCGCGGAGTCGCCTACCCAGAAGCCGGTCGCACGACAGTTATCGATCTCGACGGTTCAAGTGGCGCGATCGTTGCTCCCATTTCGCCCTCGACTGGTGAGCCGTCGAACCAGATCGGGCCGTCCATTTGCTGATTTTTCCGGCATCGCCCGGCACCTGACGAACCGACGATCGCCAAATCGACAGAGTATTTGACCGATATCGCGGGATTAAGTGGGCACCGGACTACACATCGATGACCTGGGTGGATCAATCAGCCCTGCAGTCTCGTCAGACGTGTGCCATTTGGACCATGGCCTGCAGCGCGTGGTGATTATAGGGTTTTACTCAAGGATCCGGGCGGGTCTGGTTTTGCATCGAGAATGGAACCCGGCGATGGCAATGACGACGACGGTGGTAGATGGCCCAACACCGGGGAGATCGGGCTCAGGTCTCACCTGCGTGTCGTCGGCCTTGCCCACCGGGGAAGTCCCAGGCTTTGGCCGCGCCATACCTGTAGTTGGCGCCTCCACTCGTAAGGTGTTGGTTGTGCTGGCTGACTGGGTCGCCATCTACTCGGCCTTCGTTGCGGCTACCTGGTTCAGCGGCATCCCGATGATCGTTGGTGCCAGCGCTCGAACAGGCGGGCTGTATATGTCGCTCGCCGCTGCAGTCGGTTGCGTGTGTTACGCCCGAGCGGGGTTGTACGTGTCCCGCAATGTGGCCCTTCGTCTCAATGAACTCAAGCGGATACTGCAAGGTTCAGCGATGGGGCTGGTCGTAATCCTGGCCTCAGTAGCCTTGCTGCACTCCGAAGTCAGCCGGAGATGGTCGACCTGGGTCGTCTTGCTTGTTGTCACGTTCGTGGCTGTGGAGCGCGACCTTGTGCGGCGCGCTTTTAGGCTGGCGCGGCGTAGCGGCCAGCTCACGCGATCGCTCTTGATCATTGGCAGCAATGCCGAGGCAATCGATTTGTACGACCTGATCTCGCAAGATCGCGGCCTGGGCTATCAAGTATTGGGCTTCGTCGACGACCATCTTGCCATCGGTACCGAGGTCGTGCCCGGCGTGATGGTCGTCGGTGGCACCGCCGATGTCCAGATGACGGCGAGAGGGTTAAAGGTGACTGGTGCTCTCATTGCCGCGACGGCCCACGACGCGGCGACAACCAACCGGTGCGTGCGTCTGTTGGCCGATGACGGTTTTCACGTGCAAATTTCCTCGACACTTCGTGATATCGCACCAGAGCGGCTGACCGTGATGCCGATTGGCACCACCCCGGCGTTGTATCTGAACCCCGTCCGAAGACGAGGCATGACGAGTGCAGCAAAGCGGGCGACGGACGTCGTGATTTCGGCTGTCGGACTGATGCTGGCGTCGCCTCTGGTTCTGCTCGCTGCGATTGCCATCCGGATCGAAAGCCGGGGACCGGTGCTCTTCCGGCAGGAGCGGGCCGGCAAGGGTGGGACAACTTTTCGGATCTTCAAAATGCGCACCATGGTGAACAACGCGGAAGAACTGCGGCTTGTTGAGGCCGGCTCACTCGGTGGCGAGAACCAACTTTTCTTCAAAGCGAAGCAGGACTCGCGGATCACACGGGTGGGGGCGATCCTGCGACGCACCTCCATCGATGAGATTCCGCAGCTGCTCAACATCCTTCGTGGGGATATGAGCCTCGTCGGCCCGAGGCCACTACCGCTGACCGATACCGTCCGCGCATGGGACGAGAAGGCAGCTAGTAGGCTGCGGGTCCGGCCCGGTCTGACAGGAATGTGGCAGGTAAGCGGGCGCTCGGTAACGTCGGCCGATGATGCGGTGAGACTAGACTTGTTCTACGTAGACAACTGGAGCCTGTGGGTTGACCTAGCGGTGTTGCTGAGGACGGTTCCGGCTGTGATAGCCGGTCGCGGCGCGATGTAACTGCGATTAGGCTCGCAAAGGGGTTCTGAGTGGAAGAGATGAGTAGGACATCACGTATCTACGTTGCTGGGCATCGTGGTCTGGTTGGATCGGCGATCGTCCGAATGCTGCAGCAACAGGGCTTCGAGAACATTCTCACGGCCGATCGGGGTCAGCTTGACCTGCGCGACCAGGCCGCTGTGAACTATTGGTTCAAGGACCGCCGCCCCGAGTACGTGTTCCTTGTAGCCGGCAAGGTGGGAGGAATCCTCGCGAACAGCACCTTTCCTGCCGACTTTCTTTACGACAATCTCATGATTCACGCCACGACAATCCACGCCAGCTATAAGCAAGGTGTGGAGAAGTTGCTCTATCTCGGAAGTTCGTGCATTTATCCAAGGATGGCGCCGCAGCCAATAAGCGAGGATTCGCTACTCACAGGGCTGCTCGAACCAACAAACGAGATGTACGCCGTAGCGAAGATCGCGGGCATAAAGATGTGCGAGGCCTACCGCTCCCAGTACGGCTGCAACTTCATCTCGGCGATGCCGACGAACCTGTACGGACCCGGTGACAACTTCGACCTCGCTAGCGGGCACGTATTGCCTGCCATGATTCGGAAGTTCCACGAGGCGAAGGATCGAGGCGAACCGACCGTGACGATCTGGGGTACGGGGACCCCTCGTCGAGAATTCCTCCACGTGGATGACCTTGCGACCGCCTGCCTCTTCCTTATGCAGAAATATGAGGGCCTTTCTCATATCAACGTAGGAACCGGTCAGGACACTACGATCGCCGGACTTGCCGAGTTGGTTCGAAGCATTGTCTACCCAGAGGCACGTCTGGTGTTTGACACCACCAAACCCGACGGCACACCTCGGAAGGTCTTAGACACCAGCCTCATTACATCTCTCGGGTGGCGACCACAAAGAAATCTGGCAGAAGGCATCACAGGAACGTATGGCTGGTTTCTAGAGAACGCAACAACGTCCGACACCTTGAGCAGTTCAGGTCACAGGTCGGCCCATGAATAGAGGCCGCTGCTTGGTTACTGGGTCGGAAGGGTACATCGGACAAGCCCTAATCAAGTCGCTCGTTGAATCTGGCTTGTTTACTTCTGTCATTGGGATTGACAAAGTTGAAACGGCTGAGATCGTCGCAGACATCACTTCCCCGATTGACCTAGGTGATCGTTTGGATGGTCAGTTCGACTCCTGCGTTCACCTCGCCGCCGTCGCGAAGGAACCCGGCTATGAACTGGCCGAGTACTACGACGTGAACCACAGGGGAACACTGAACGTTCTAGATTTGTGCGATCAACTCGGCGTCTCCACGGTTATCTTCACGAGTACAATGATGGTATTCCCGGCAGGCGAGAATCGCTATGACGAGGCCTGCCAAGTGGCACCAGACACGTCGTACGGCGGAAGCAAGGCGCTGGCCGAACGCGATGTCCTCGCATGGGGAGCCCGACAAAGCAATCGACGAGTCGTGGTGCTCCGGCCAGGGGTCGTCTTCGGCCTGAATGATACCGGAAACTTTGATCGAATGAGGCGAGCGCTGGCCGCAGGGCGTTTCGCGTATATTGGCCGACGTGACACCATAAAGAGCTGCGTGCATGTGCTGGACGTCGTTGGATTCATTCAAGCAGCGCTATTGCGACCGGATATTAATGGGATTTATCACATTGCCTTTCCACAGTCCCCGCGCATTGATGAGATTGTCGCGGCAACACAACTCTCCCTTGGTATACAAAGGTGGGTACCTCAGGTTCCGTATCGAGTCGCAATATTTATCACGGGGTTGTGCAACTTTCTGGGGCTATTTAGGCCATATGATCTACATCCGCGAAGGATTCAGAAGCTAAACAGGTCAACAAATATTCTGGCAGATCGCTGGACCCGGTCTGGATACCATATGCGCTTCCGTACCCTCGGGGAAGCGTGTGCTGCCTGGGGCCGTGAGTCGAGCCTCTGATGAAGCGAACGGACATACTGATTCTCGACTACGGTGCGTATCAGTTCACGGCGGACCTTGCAGCTGAATTTGCCCGTGATCGAACGGTAGTTGTCTCATACCGGTACCCTTCGCCCGTCCCCACACCGAATTCTCGTGACGTGCTGATTGATCCCAAGCTCCTGGATGCCCAGCCCGTCGAACTTGGCAGGGCTTTCGAACGCTACGGTTGGAGGCGAGTTTTTAGTGAAATAGACCTTGCGATGCGAATGTTGATCGCAGTGCTACGCCTGCGACCACGAAACGTTATATCAGCAAACATGCCGATACTCGCCCAATTCACGATCTGGCTTGGAACAAAGGTCGTTGGTGGGAGGTTCGTCTTCTGGCTCCAGGACATTTTCGGAGTCGCAGGTAAGACCCTCTCGCATGGCTCACCAATTTTGGCACGCGTTACCGGGGCGGCGGGAGGTGTTGAGCGGTTTCTGCTTCGCAGGGCGGACGCCGTGATTGCCATAAGCCCCGATTTTGTAGCGTGGCTGCTTTCGATCGGCGTCGATGCGACCCGGATTTTGATGCAACCGAATTGGTCCGATCCAATACGGATCTCGCCATGCCGTCGCACAAAGGCCCTAGATGTGTTCGGCCCCGGAGGCAGGGTCTTTCTTTACACAGGCACGGTTGGCTTGAAGCATGATGTGGATCTACTTTCGGGTCTTGCAGTTCATCTTCAGGGTGCAGGCGCACGACTGATCGTTATTAGTGAGGGCCGAGGGGCCGATGTGTTGCGTGGGTCGGCGGCAGTCACCGTTCTGCCATTTCAAGACGCTGGGTTGCATACAACGATGCTGGCAAGCGCCGATGTGTTGGTGGTTAGTCTTCGGAGTCAGGCGGGCGAGTTCTCTGTGCCGTCGAAGGTCAACGCCTATTTGTGTGCTGGCCGACCCGTACTGGCTGCTCTTCCTGAGGCGAATATGGCTGCGCAGATTCTGGTGGGCGTCGGCTGTAGCGTCTCTTCGCCGAAGGATCCGGCGGGCTTCTTCGTGGCGGCACTTCAACTCGCCGGGGCTGAGAGCACTGTCCTTGATCGAACCGGCCAGCAATGCAGAGACTACGCCGTTAGGGAGTTTGACATTGAGCGGATTTCGAGTCGGCTGATGAGCGTGACAACATGCGCCGGGGTCGGGACCGATGCGGTGACCGAAGGTTCCGCTGCTCGGGCCACCCCTGTGACCGTAACCAAATGGATTGGCTACGGGATGGGCGCACGTTCAGCACGTCATGCTGATCGCCTGCGAAAGGTGAAGCGGGCGGCAAGCAAGCGTAGCTATAGATCCGCCTTGTTACATGGGGTGCTCGCTGGATCGGAGCATGAGCGTGCCTTAGCAGGCCTTAGCTTTGACGCGGTGATCGATGTCGGAGCGAATCGAGGCCAGTTCAGTCTGGTTGCCCGCCAGTTGTTCGGCTGCCAGATTGTCGCGATCGAACCGCTACCGGGGCCTGCGGCAGTCTTTCGTAAGTTGCTTGCCGATAGCGCCGTGCTTTATGAGTGTGCCGTTGGTCGTGTCGAAGGAGAACTTGAGATCTTCGAGACGTCGGACGATGACAGCTCGTCGCTACTGCAGCCAGGTGAGGGTCAACTTCAGCTCAGTGCAGGGTCGAGTATCGCCGGCAAGCGACTAGTCCGTGTCCGGACGCTTGACGAAGTGACGAAACAGCTTGGAGCCAGCAATGTCCTGCTCAAGCTTGACGTGCAGGGATTCGAGATGGAGGTCCTCGCGGGGGCCACGCGGCTGCTGACCGACCAGGTGAGCCATGTCTACGTGGAGGCAAGTTTCGTAGAGTTGTATCTGGGCCAAGGTCTGGCGCATGAAGTGATCCGCTATTTGGATGATCACGGGTTCAGCCTCCAAGCAATTTCGAATCCAACGATGGCCGCAGGCCAAGTGCTGCAGGCCGACTTTCTCTTCGCCTACAGGCGCAGCCGCGGTATGGCCGACCTTCCCCATGAGGCAACATGAGCGGATTCGAAGTTCTCCAAGCCCCTACAAGCCCGCCACGTGAGCCCCGATGCCCTTCGCTTCCGGCAGATTCTTCTGGCCGTCAGCACAACGTCCCCGCCGGCGGAGATGACGACAATCAACCTACGGCCCCTATGAAGGAACGCACCTCTATCGTCCTCAGTCAGGCGGTCACATCTCTGACCAACGCGCTGTTCGGCTTCGAAATTGCGCGAAGATCGTCATCGAAGGAACTTGGCGCCCTTGGAATAGCGATTGCGCTTTCCCTCGTTGTCATTGGAGCTTGTCGTGCGTGCTGTACCGAACTCCTTCTTCAGCGTCCCGTCGACGGTGACGAGCCGATGGCACGACGAGTTGCTTGGCAGATCGGAGTGATCGGCATGGTGACCCTGGGCGCATCCGCCCTGGTGTTTGGCCCGGGCGTACGAGTTGGGGTCGGCCTAATGGCTCTCGCTATGCCGGTCATGGTGATGGAGGACTTTGAGAGGTTCGTCGCCTTCCGAGATGGTGCATGGCGGGCCGTGGTAGGTGACGCAACTTGGCTCCTCTCGATGGTCTTGGTGTTTGGCCTGCTGTATCGATCCGGATCTAGGTCGACGTCAGCCGTCGTGTTTGCGTATGTCTTAGGGGGCCTCGCAGGTTGGCTAGGAATGGCCAGGGGCAATCGTCGAGCAGTGATGCACCTTGGCTGTAGCGGCTGGTGGTCCGCGCATCCTGTGCGCGCCCGAGCTTTCGGTGCGGAGTTTGTGACTTCGACCTTGCTGAGCGGGCTATCACTTCCCCTAATTGGAGTGACGGCGGGGCTCGCGGCCGCAGGCGATGTTCGAGCTTACATGACCATACTTGGCCCGGTAACCTTCACCGTCCAAGTGTGTTTGTTGTTTTCGTCACGTCGCATCGGTCGCCTGGAGATTAGAAGCTGCATCACCGATGGGCGACTCTGGGCACTCTCCGGTGCTTGCGCCTTTTCCGTGGCGGCGGTCGGCCTCGTAGCTCGACTTCTCCCTTCGGATAAAGGGATAGCATTGTTGGGACCGTCGTGGGTACATCTTTCAGAGAACAGTATTTCGATTATGGCACTTGCCCTACTAGCACCCTTCGCCATAGCTCCAATCCAAATATCGAGGCTACGATTTCCCGGGCAGACGATGAAGATTCGTTGTGGCGCTTCAATGGCAGCACTGACTGTCCTGGCCCTGAGACCCGTCGCAGGATCTCTCGCTAACTATCTCCTTGCCGCGTTCGTCGGGCAGGGAATTATCGCGATATTTACGTCATGGGCATATTTGTCTATCTACAGAAACGAGCTCGAGTGAAACGAGCGGCGGCACGAATCCGGGAGGCTCCATCTCGGAAGGAGCGATCGACTGAAAGGGGTATGGACCGGCGAACTCCACCGGGCCTCAAACTCATCACAATGAGAGTTCAGCGGCACGCAATGTCGAGACTGGGTGGTATCAAGAAGATTCGATGGGGTCTCAATGCCATCTCGTGGACACTTGCGGCCCCGCTGAACCAGGAAGCCCGATTCTTCGCGTTGTGCCGGCTTGCGCGTTGGCAGTTGGGATCGCGTGTCTTGCGTCGCTCGGCGGTCCACAGATTTGTCAACGACACTCGACTGCTGGTCGCCCCGGGTGCCACCGGGGCCACCCTAAATATCTACGGAGGTCTTCACGAATACGAGGACATGTCTTTTGTCTGTCACTGTCTACGTCCTGATGATCTGTTTGTTGATGTGGGCGCAAACATAGGGTCGTATTCAGTACTTGCTGCTGGAGTGTCGGGCGCGAATGTTCTTGCATTCGAACCCATTCGCACAACCTATGCCGCGCTTGTCGACAACGTCAGATTAAATGATCTAAATCATCTCGTTGAAACCTTCAATTCAGGTGTGGGTGCCGAGCCAGGAAGCCTCGAGTTTCTAGCTACACATGACGCGATGAACCGAGTCGCCACCGTGGATGATGTTGACGGGGAGCTACAGACGGCTTCAATCGTGACCTTGGATAGCCAGGTACAGCGACCTCCAGCTGTGGTTAAAATAGATGTAGAAGGTTGGGAGGCGGAGGTTGTCAGGGGAGGAATGAAGGTTCTCTCGAGCCCAGAAGTACTGGCGCTAATAGTTGAATTCAACGGAAGCGGAGCCCGCTATGGATCGGATGAGCGTGAATTGACTTCGCTCATTCATTCCCTTGGATTTAAGCCAGCACGTTACTTCCCGCGCAGTCGCCGGTTAGATCTTCTGGTACCTCCCTTTGAATCTTCCGGGAACCAGCTCTTTGTTCGGGACGCCGAAGAGGTAAGAAGACGACTACGATCGGCACCTACTTTCCTTGTTCTGGGACGCATGGTCTAGTCGGAATCCTAACAGGGACCTAATCCTTGTCGACCGGTCTATGCGCGTTTCGCAAGGATGAGAATTTCAAATCCGCCAAGCAGGCGGGCAGTGAGCCTGGGCGAGATCAGCTGGCCAATGGACCGTGGACCACGTGCAATTTTTCTCTTCATAGAATCGGCGGGCAGTTCTGCGGTTGCTGCGGTTATCTCCGAGGCAACAATTCCGTAGCCACAGTCAGAAAGGAGCGCGCTGGCTGACTCTGCCGAGAAATGGTGGATATGGCCCAAAACTCGGCGCGAAGAAGCAAGCGATTTCGGGCGCAGAGCAGTAGACGCGTTCAGCTCAAGCGGAATATGTACCAAGAGGTATGGCGCACAATTGTGAGCGTCTCGCACGATCTTCCAACAGTCCTCCACATGCTCCACAACATCAATCATCATGATCAGCTCGAACGTTTCTGACGCGGGAAATCCTACGAAGAATTCGATGTCAGGGTGCGCAAGTTTCGCCTTCGCAACGGCGACAGGTGCGACCTCATAGCCAGAAACGCGTGTCTTCGGCATCAACTCTTTCACACCGGAGATCACCCCACCCGTGCCACAACCTACATCGGCAATGCTCGCACACTCTGGCAAATGGCGACCTAGGAATCGCGCAATCGTCGCTGCTTTCCATGGCTCGTCATCGGTGTGCCATCCTGCGTACGACTCATCCTCGTAAAGCTCCAATGGCCCCGCAGCGAGTTCATCACCGGACATCGACATCTGCAAACCTCCCGCGTTGGCACACCGAACTCCTTGACGCTTGAATCGACAACGATTCATTAAATCTGCGAGAGCTTACTGTAGGATCAGCTCGTAAATCGACCGGTACTTCTGCGCAGCACGCTCCCAGGTAAACTCGTGGGCATAGGTCCTGGCAGTCCGTTGCTCTTCTTGCCCCATCGAGATAGCCGAAAGGATCGCGTCAGCGCACTGTCGGGTCGAACCTGCGTCGAACATCTGAGCATGGCCGGCCGCGACTTCCGGAAGGGAGCCCCCAGTCGAACAAGCGACTGGACACCCGACCGCCATCGCTTCAAGAACCGGGAGACCAAAGCCCTCATATCGAGACGGAAGGACGAACGCAGCGCTACGGCTGTAGAGATCCCGGAGCTCCTCGTCTGTGATCCGTCCGGCGAAGAGAACTCGGTGCTCCCCAAGTCGTTCCCTCCAATGGGCTAACTCCTGGGCCAGGGGAACTCTGCCGCCGACGATAGTCAGGCGCAAATCTCGAAGGCGAGAGTCCGTTGCGAGTACCTCGAGCAGGAGTTCGAAGTTCTTGTAGCCACCTCGGCTGCCGACAAACAGAAGTTCATCCGAGAGCCCAAGTGCGGGCGCTGCGCCTACCCTGTCGGCGAGAAACGTAGCCGAGATCCCGTGGGGAACCACATGAATCGGCGCATTAATGTGGAGGAGACGCTGAGCGTCAGCCGCCGTGGTCTCAGATATGGCAACGATCGCCTTGGCATTTCGTACCGACTGTCGCTTGGCGAACGCAAGACGGGACGTCCCCTCCCCAAATACTTCGTGAATCATGTCGTGTATTGTCGAAACAATTGGCCATCTACTTGTCGGCAGGAGGAAGTCGTAGTAGAGCGCGTGATGAACGCCCACTCTTGGACGTTCAGAACTCCGGAGCGGAAATACGAACTCTGCAGCCTGAAGGCGCATGCGTGCGAGTCCGTTTGGTTGAGTGGTGGACATTCCGACACGCTCCAGTAGCCGGCGATCCGCAGACACGTCTATACCCGCAGAAGAAAAAGCTGACGCCAATTCGAGCGCCACTCTGCGAACGCCGCCGACATGTTTGGTGAATGCCTCGGCGCCTAGCCTTACCCGCAGTGATTCGGTCATCGCAAAGCGCCTCGTACCTAGCTCATAGTATGGACATCACTGTATACTATGCGATACATATCGTCGTCGAGAGGTCTTGTGTGCTCAAAATCGCATACCTGCAATCAGCACCGAGCGGTCACACGGACTCGTGTCTGCGATCTCTCGTAGGGCGCGGCGATGTTTCTCTCTTTCTCTCATTGCCGCCTGCGCCACGCGACGCCCCTTACGATCGCAGCAGGGTACCGGCAGACGTCATTCATGACATCTCGTCTTTCGACCGTGACCGCCAGCTTGAAAACTCACTTCGGAAGTTTGAACCAGATATGGTGATGGTAGTGAGCTGGCATCAAAGTAACTATCGCTGGTGCCTTCGTGGGAACAAGAGTGCAGTCCGGGTGTTGTGCATGGACAACCAGTGGATGGCCACTCCGAAGCAACGCCTTGGTGTTCTTACATCAGCGCTCCATGTCAAGCGGTACTACGACGCTGCATTCTTGCCGGGATCGCGACAGCGCGACTTTGCGAGACGACTCGGGTTTCCGGCCGACCGGATCTTCGAAGGGTTTTACTCGGCGGACCCTGAACTCTTCAATCCCCAAGGGTCGCTCCGTGAAGGGGGTCGGCGAAACTTTTTGTTCGTTGGCCGGCTCGTGGTGGAGAAAGGTATCGATGTACTCGTCGAAGCCTATGGCCGGTATCGAGCCCAGGTTGACGACGCGTGGGGGTTGATTGTTGCGGGAACTGGCCCGGAGGCCACGAGATTGTCCGCTGACGGTGTGAAATCTGTAGGCTTTGTCCAACCTGCCGGACTTCCGGCGCTTTTCCAACAGTCCAGATTTCTCCTCGTCCCGAGCAATTTTGAGCCTTTCGGGGTAGTCGTCCACGAGGCGACGCGGTCTGGCCTTGGTGTCATTTGCACCCGGCGAGTCGGAGCCGGTGAAACTCTCGTGGATGAGGACGTCAACGGCCGAGTCGTGCGCGAAGGCGATGTCAAGATGCTTGTCGATGCGATGCTGTGGGCACACCGAAGATCGGACCGGGAGCTCGAAGCGGTTAGCGACCGGAGTCTGCAGCTCGCTCAGCAGTACAGCCCGACTAGGTGGGCATCCACCGTCGTTGAGATGGCGGAAACGATACGACAAGGAAGGATGGGCTAACTCGGTGCCAATTACAACCAAGGCAGTTCGGCTCGTGCGGAGAGTTGTTCTTCGCCAGTCTGAGCTCGATATGGTCATCCCTCCAGAAGTCAAGGACGACGGCTTTTCCGAACTAATTCAGCAAATTGCGTCCCTTCCGGAGGTGACCTGTGTCCTTGAGATCGGCTCCTCGAGCGGGGCTGGCAGCACAGTGTCCCTTTTCAATGGGCTGAAAGGTAAATCAGCCAAGCATCTGTATTGCCTGGAGCTTTCTCTTCCTCGGTTTGCCGAGCTGTCAAACCGCTACCGTGAACACGAATGGGTTCATTGCCTAAATCTTCCTTCGATAGCGACCGAGATGATGCCTAAAGAGGAAGATGTCAGCCGATTCTTTGAGTTGTATCCGGAGTTACCAATTTGCCGATCAAAGTTGTCCTAAGTACAACGCTGGCTCCGTCAGGACAAGGAATATTTGGCGGCACACGCCTTCAGTGGAACAGGCATCCGAGAAGCCCTTCGACTCGCCAACGCTGATAGATTTGACCTCGTCCTCATCGATGGTTCCGAGTTCACCGGAGAAGCAGAACTCGCTGAAGTTTACCGCGCGAAATATATTCTGTTTGGATGACACAGAGACATTTAAGAATAAGGCAAGCATGAAACGCCTAGTGGCTGATCCAGCCTACGAGCTTTTGGCGCACGACCCCTATTGCCGGACTGGTTACGCTGGCTTTCGTCATAAGACAGAACGGACGTGAGATAAAATAGGGCAGGATGCGCAGCGGTAGCTGCGGCTTGGTGCCTGGCACGAACTCTGTGCCGTTTGGACCATGACCCGACCGATGTGTGACTGTATGCTTTCGAGCAAGAATGACCGGTGCGCGTGAGAGGAAGTAGTCGGTGAGACAGCCTGAGCGACAAGGATGCTCGGCAGAGTTCGGGGATGCCCGGAACCGTAGGTTTAAAGTAGCTGGCAGCAGCAATGATCGAGGCAACCGCCCTATGGGTTCCCAGGCGGATACCGGCCGTGTGCTCCCGCCTGGCGCTGATCGAAGAAACGAGCGTGGTCGGTCGTCAGACGCTACCCGTTCTGCGCCTCATGCCCCCAAGGCTTCGATCATCCGTGCTGTCGACCATGGTGACCGCCTGGTCCTAGCCGCCGTGCTACTTGTGTCCTGGACAGATCTGCGTCTGGTGTTCAACCTTACCGTTTCGGACGTTCTTCTCTTCGTATATGTGATCTCGAACTTCGGCCTTCTATCGAGAAATGGCCGACATCGAGTTGGATATTCCACTGCGTGGGCGATGCTTATCATTGTTCCTGGGCTCGTTGTTTCGATTCTCTCGTCCGATTATTTGGCCATTGAGGTAGGCCTCCGGGCTGGAATATCGATCGCTTTGCCGATCCTAGCGATGCGGTACTACTTTCGCAATGCAGCTCAAGATGAGGTGATCATACTGAAGTTGCGTCGACTCTGTCGATGGTTTTCTTACGGTTCGATCCTATGGCTGGCCGTGACGATTAAAGGCTCCTTTCCAGAAGAAAACATCTTTCGCGGGCGGAGTGGGCCAACCGACCATGTGACATCGGCGGGAATCTTTCTCGCGACATGCCTTGTTTTGGGCGTCTGTGAATTAGCCTCAGGCCACGGCAGGTTGCTGCGCGGCGGCGTAGTTATCCTAGCGTCCATCATTGGACTCGGAATGAACGCAAGTCGGACCGCCCTTGTGGTCCTGATACCCCTTTGCCTCTCGGGCTTGAAGTTCGCACGCGGCCGACTTCCAAAATTCGGAAGTCGCATACTCGTAGGGGGAATTGGAGTTGGATTACTCGTGCTCTTCGGCAAGGTGCGCTTTACGTCCCTAGGTGGTGGTCTACTCGCTCGATTGAACTCAAGCAATTCCTACTCTGCGGATAGTAGCCACGAGCGATTACTTGCATTTGTCCAAGGGTGGCAAGAGTTCCTGAACAGCCCGCTCTACGGGCATGGCTTCAGGGGTAGCAGACTCGCTCACAGCGTCATCATTCAGATTCTGCGTACGTCTGGAATTATCGGTGGCGTTGGCTTGGCTATAGTAATTGCGAGGATACGCGGAGCCTGCCAATGTCTAGCCTCGAGGGACAGTTTCCCCTTTGGCTTGCTCATGCTCACGGTGTTTCTCCTGGTCATCCCCAACACACAGGCTTGGGATCGTTTCGTGTGGATTTTGCCCATCGCAGCCTTGACCGTTGCTCACGCATTAGGGGGTCGCGTTAGTGACGTGGCCTCAACGGGGACGGATGAGAGTTAGGTAGTGTGATTTGCCTATGGCGAACTCGTCAGAAGTCTGGTTGACTCGTAAAGTTCAAGAAAAGGTTAAGAGGCGGTATTGGTGAGTATCAGCGACTACCTGCGTTTGGCGCGACGATACCTGGTCATTCTGATTTGTGTGCCGCTTGCGCTGGGCGTGGCAGGGTTGCTGAGCGCACGCAGTCAGGCCAAGGTCTATCGGTCTACCGCCCAGGTACTACTGCGTCCCAATGACCCCAACGAACGTGTGGGCACCTCCGGAGCGACCGGCACCGAAATTCTTAACGCTGATCGTATTGTCCAGGCACAGGCCGACATCGCCAAAGGTCCAACCGTTCGCAAGGCGGCGGCAGACAAACTTGGTACCGTTACCGAGCAGGAGCTGCAAAAGAGCTTGGTCGTGAGCCCGGCGACAAACTCAAACATTCTGAGCATTTCTGCCGATGACGTCGACCCGCAGCGGGCAGCCGCGCTGGCCAATGGTGTGGCTGCCGCGTTTATTGAGAATCGCCGACTGTCAGCCGTGACGGGTCTGGAGTCTGCGATTGCTGACCTGGACGAGAAAGTTGCCGAATCACAACGCCAGATCTCAGAGCTGGCCAAGGCGCAATCCGATCCCTCGAAGGCAGCACAGTTAGACACTGCACAGCTGCAATACCGGTCGCTGTCAGATCGCCGACTTCAGTTAGCGGTGGACAAGGATCTGAAGAAGGGTGAGGCTGAGTTGATTGCGTCTGCCTCACCAGCCGATCAGCCAATTAGCCCAAAGCCTGCCCGATCGGCGCTTCTCGGAGCTGTAGTTGGGCTGCTCATCGTCGCTGGCGCAATCCTGCTGAAGGATCGTCTCGATACCAGGCTTCGATCGCGTGAAGACGCCGAGGAAACCAGTGGTCTGGCAACTTTGGCGGAGGTGCCGTTTGACCGCGATGCCGACAAGGGCGCCCTGCGAATCGCCGCAGAGGACGACCCCGACGGACTCGTTGCCGAGGCGATTCGATCGCTCCGGGTATCACTGCGCTTCCTCGGCCTCGAGGAACCCGTTAAGGTGATTTTGGTAACCAGTGCGCAGCCAGACGACGGAAAGTCCACGGTGTCGGCCAATCTGGCGCATTCGTACGCTGAGAGTGGCGCCCGCACGCTCCTGGTTTCGGCGGACCTGCGTCGGCCGCACGTCGAGCGACTTTCAGCTCTTTCCGCCGAACGCGGACTTGTTGAGCTTTTTGATGAGATGGCCTCGGCGCGTGAGCAGGGGCGCCAGGACCGAAACCCACGGGTACGAGAGCGGGTGCTCATTGGGGCGGCGGGTATCACGAACTACTGTCACGACGATGTCCCCAATCTCTGGGTACTTCCAGCTGGTCAGCGGGTCGCCAACCCGGTTGAAATTCTCGGCTCAGCCGTCGCGAAGGAGTTCTTCGACCGTGCTGCAGAGGAGTTTGATGTCGTCATCATCGACTCACCTCCCGTGCTGGCTGTAGCCGATGCCGTCGTCTTGTCCCAGTTCGTAGATGGCGTCTTGGTAGTGACCTCACTCCACAAGACGCAACGTCCAGCGCTGGCGCGTGCGATCGAAGTGCTACGAAACGGTCAGGCGAATGTGCTTGGCCTCGTGCTGAACCGGGTCGGCGGGACGAGCGGATATGGCTATAGCTATGGATTTGGGTACAGCCAGGGATACACCTACTCAGCCCCCCGTCGGTCTTCGGGCTTCGGGGCTTTTGGTGCATTCGCTCGGCGGGTCACCGATCGGCGTCGATCAAACTCCGGCTCAGGCCGGCGGGCCGCCTGAGTCCGACCGGGCTTCGGTTTGGCTGACTCATGAGAGCAGGATGGTCTTCACGCGATCATCTGTCCAAGATTGCGTAGCAGAGGTCCAGTCGACTGCCGGGTAACGACCGCTCGGCTCGATGCGTATGGCTGGAAAGTCCGCAGGGAGCGCAAAGGAAAATGTCACAACACGCGAGGTGTTCCGCTTCACGATCAGGAGTTGGCCGATGGTTCGTGTCGGGCCATCAGGCCCGGCAACGATGACCGGAGATGCGTCGCCCAGATGCATCTTGGTCGCGGAGCCGGGAACGTTAATGGTGAAGTAACCTATATAGTCCCCATACTCTGCGACGGGAACCGACGGCCCTGCAACGATGTTGGACAGGCCGTCCGGCACTTGGGTGGAGACGGTTACCTCTACGTCGATCTGCCGTTCGTTGTTGGCAACCGGGCCGACCGTGACCTTGCTGGCCATCTTGGTGAACCAATCGAGTTTGTTTCTCCCAGCGTTGAGCAAAGACACAGACACTGAGTCTGCGGCGAGTCCACCATCAACCCTCAATGCCTGCAGAGCAATCTGCTCGTCTGGCAGGCGCGACCACAGCAGAACATGGCGACCAGCCGCTGATTCCGACAGGGCTCGACCGAGGTCGACGACGGACAAGTTTGGGTTCAGCAAGTCGGTGACGGCCGTGCGTGCCACTTGGCCGAGCCGCTCCCTTCGTTGAACGTTGATGTCGGGCTGGCTGTCATCCAGGGAGAGATACTGGTTGTGCATCAGCTCGTCAATGATCTTGTCAGCCGGGATTGCGTTTGGGTCGGCCGACGCCCCGCCGACCGCAACCAACTTCTGCAGTCCGACGATGTCAATCAACAACACTCCATCCACCTGGGTGTTGGTGGCAGCGCCGTACTGTGCCGCCAGAATCGTAGCCGACACATCAAACCGAGGCGTCACGATCGCACGACTTATCGCGGTTTGCGGCGAAGCAAACGCCCATAGCTGTTGAAGCTCAGGCGTCAGCTGCACAGCGTCATCGGGCACGACCACTGTCCCGTTAGGTTTGAACTCGCCAACGGTGATGTGGCCGTCCACGATGTCGGCCGTGGTTACTGCAAGCGGGAGACCGGACCCGGCGGCCATCTGGGCGTTGTTGGCGGCAACGACGAGCAGCTTCGTGGGGCCAACGATCATATGGCGCAGGCCGGGAGTGGCAAGGTTCATTCGGTCGAGCGGCTTACGGAGCTTCAAGAGCTCTCTAGCCAGGTCGGCCCGACCGTTGGAAAGCGAGACCAGCAGGCCCGAAGCTGGCCCGAGATCTCCCTTGTCGATGGCAGTGGTCATGCGCTTGGAGCCGACGGCCAGCGTGTCCAGAAGCTGAATCTGAGTCATACCCGACCGCTTGTCCGGTGCGAGCTCTCGGCTCGTTTCAACGGCGGCGTCGAGCACTCCACTGGCCGTTCCGGTCAGGGCCCGAGCCGAACTGATCTGGCGGCCAAGAAACGGCAACGGCCGGGCCACCGAAAGCATCGGCGAGCCGAGGTTGCTCTTGGCGGAATGGAGGCGAGCCTGGGCGTCCAGCAGAGGTTGCCGGTCGCCATCCAGCAGCGACTTCAGCGAGTCCTTGTCGGTGAGGTTCTTCAACTCCGACTGGGCGAGCTGAAGGTCGCTCTTCGCCGAGGTGACGAGGTGGGCGCACCAGCCAACCCACGCAAAGAACAGGAGCAGCGCGCCCAGAAAAAGCCAACGCCCCCGATGCTTCCGCATCGGGGGCGCTTCGGCCTCAAGCAGAAGGGTCACGCAGTGCGGCGACGCTTATCGGCCACCAGCAGGGCTCCACCGATTCCAAGGCTAGCGAGGGCGAGCAGGACGGTGCCGGTGACATCACCACCGGTAAGGGGAAGCGCCTTGGCCGTGGTGGCGGCCGGAGTCGCAGCGGCAGCGAGCACTGGTGTACTCAACGTTGCGGCCTTGGCGGGAGTCACAGCAGCAGCGGGAGCGGCGTTGGAAACGGCCACGCCCTTCACTGCCGACTCGACGGCGGGTACGACGACCGGCGCAGTTGAGGTTTCACCGACTGCGACGGTGGCCGGCTTCTGCGTGCAGTCGTAGTCACCGTCGTAGTCAATGGCGTCGCGGCAATCGACCGCCGGAGTTGTAGTCGGCGGGGTTTCGTCGTCCGAATTACAGTCGTAATCGCCGTCGGAGTCGACAGTGGCGAGGCAATCGGTGGCCGGCGCCGGGCAACCGCTCGGATCCAGGTTGTGCTCGCGGAGTTCGTCGGCGAGGGTCTCATTTTCGCCCTCATCGACCGCGTACTGGGCGTACGACTTGCACTCGTCAGCCGTGGGCTCAACGAGAACGGTGACAGCGTGGGCTGAGCCGGAGCCAACCGTAAGACCAACTGCTACGAGAGCGCCGCATGCTATTAACTTGATTGCTGCAGTGGAAATTTTCATTCCCGGTACCTCCGCCTAGATCTGATTACTTTGAGGGTAATGAACCGTCAACCCGAGGTCAAGCACTTCGCGTGAGGTTCATGAATCTGAATCATTTGGCCTAGAAATGGTTAAGAATTGGCCAAACCGTTCGATTTTTGGCGAATTTCTCGAGGCGTGGGCCGTTCAGACCACCACATGCCGCTGTTCCCAAGACGGTCAAAACCACCCAATTGGTCACTCTTTGTGACCGTGTTTGCACTCGCGCTGGATATTTTGGAGGAACGGTCAACGAAACCTTTGCAGTGTGGTCAACCGGCATAGCCGCACGACCATATCGAGGCACGCTGCCAACCTGAACAGGGCGTCGCGAATGAGCGGCTCGATCGCTCGGCGCCGTCACGCCGACCTCGGAACGTCAGCCGAAACCCTGCAGGCTGGCCAACTGCAGGAGGCGCATGACCTCGCGTTCTTGGTCGTTGCTGGCTTCGTCGCGGTGGATGGCGGTGGAGATGTGGTCGTGGCAGGCGTCGGTGGCCGACAGGATGTGTTCGAGTTCCACGCGAGCCCTCGCCTCTGCGTGCACCACGTCGGCGTAGTCCCGCCGTACGTTCGCCGCGTGCTTGAGCGCGCCTGCCTGGGCATCTGACTGGTCCTCCAGCCGTCGCAGTAGCTCCCGGGCGTCCTCAGCATGCGTCCGCAGGCGGGTGCGCTCGACGTCAGCCAAGAGGTCGTCGTGGGCCGTGAAACGGGCTTCGGAGCGCAGCCAGGACAACAGCAGGGTCTGGGCCCGTAACCGGCGGCCGACGTCGTCAGTCATGGCGATGTACCGCCTGGCTGTAATGCTGGCGCAGCAGCTCGATGTGGTCCGTGATATCCCGGCGCGCATCGAACACGTGGCGTTGGGCGTCGTCGTAGGTGCACGAAGCAGCACCCAGCAGTCGGCCACCCAGTTCGAACTGACGGACCGACGAGCGTGACTCTTGCATCATCGCTTCGGCCAGTGCCGACTGTTTGGTCAATGCCGTGCGAGCGCTGGCGAGCGCCTGTCGGGCACTAACGGCGTAGTCATTCGCCATTCCTGCCGCGTCACGGCCTTCGGCTAACTCGGCTACCGCGCGCTCAGCCAGACTGCGGGCGGCCTCAGCTGTGGTCAACGCCTTACTGGCCCGCTCGACACTCTTTTCCGCCGGGGCGATCTCGGCCGCATATTGCGCAACCGCGGCGTTGGCCTCGGCCAACTCACGTTCACTTCGGGACACGTCACGCCGCACCTTCTTCCGTGAGCGCAGGAAGCCCGACGGCGCGTCGGCCGCGGCCGACGCGATCCGTTGTTCCCGCCGGCCAGCGTGGCGCAGGCGTTGATTCAGCGCAACCAAATCATGCTCGGCCTGCTCGTAGGCGGCCGTCCACGACACCACGGCTTGCTCGGCCAGTTGTTGCGTTTGCAACCAATTCTTACGGCGCGCCGCTAAGCGTTCGACCGTATGCTTGGCTTCCTCAGCGGCCTCCTCCACCATCGCTGCCACCGTGGTGAGATCCACCTCGTTGCCCTGGGATAGATCACTCACGAACGCTGCGTGGCGAACGGCCAGCGACACGGCCTCACCCGTTTGACGGGCGGTGACCTCGGCCTCATGTTGGGCGGCGATGGCGTAGGCCGACCAGCGGTCCAGTTCGTCACACAGATCCTCCGCAACGATGACGGTGCGCGCCACGGCCTTGACGTCGAAGGCAATGTCAAGGTTCGAGGGCACGAGGATGTCAGCCAAGACGCCCACCAAGCTGTCGAGCGATGGCGACGATCTGGCCAATCAACTCGGTGCCGGCCAGTTCGGTGCCGGCCCGGCGGATTCCCGTGTCATCTCCCGACGTCAGGCAGTACGGTTTGAACCGCACCGCACACTGCTGGTGGCTATCGAAGGCCAGCGCGGCGATCGGTCGCGGGCCGTCACTCTGCAGCCGGGCGGCAAGCGCCGAGCGCACGAGCACGAACGAATCGTCCTCGGGCATCTGCATCACTACCCGGTGGCGGATCTCGGTCTGCATCACCTTGTCGGTCAGCACGCTCCGCAGCACACCAAGTGACGTGGCCGCCATGATTACGTGAATTCCCAAGGACGAACCAAGCGCAAGCACCTGCCGCAAGCAGGCACCCAACTCCGATTCAGTACGGCCAAAGGCATCGGGCACGCGTTGCAGGGCCACGACCCGATCGGGCTGCGCCAGCACCAACACGATGCTCGGCTCATCGGCCAAGGCAGCCTCGGACAGCGCGCTACGTCGACGGAGTTCGGCCTCGGCCTGACGCAACAACTCC
>JANMCE010000263.1:0-1516 GCA_031360915.1 Actinomycetes bacterium
GACCATGGCCCTCGCTGTCGCGCTCGACGCCGCCTGGTTCCGCAACACCGACATCGTCGGGTTCAATGGTGCGCTCGACGTGAAGAAGCCGACGTTGTTCGGCATGGACGTGTCGATGGGCAACGTGAAGAACACCGCGCATCTCCGGTTTGGGTTCATGATGCTTATCGTGCTCGCCGTGACCGCAACTGGCATCGCCCTCTTACGGCGAAGTCGATGGGGGTCAGCCATGGTGGCAATCCGGGCCAACGAACGCTCGGCAGCCGCGGCCGGGGTTGATGTGGTGAAGATCAAGCTGTTGGCGTTCGCTATCGGTTCATTCATCGCCGGCCTGGGTGGTGCGTTCATGGCGTACTACTACCGCAGCATCGACTACGCCCAATTCCTGCCGCTGATCGGCCTTGCCCTTTTCGCGACGGCCTACCTTGCCGGCATCACGTCCGTCTCGGGCGGTATCACGGCCGGGGCGTTGGGTTTGGGTGGGCTCGTCTACGTCTTTGTCACCACCAAGATCTTCGATCCCAAGTCGGCGGCGGCATCGATCTGGTATCAGCTGATCACTGCGATCCTGCTCATCCTCACGGTCATTACGAACCCCGAAGGCGTCACCGTTCCAAACCACATCATGGCGGACAAATTCCATAACTGGCTGCGCACCCGCAAGCTTGGTGGCGAGCCAGAAACGCTCTCGATGGAGTTGGAGGGTGGGCTGAGCAAGCTGGCACCGAAGGACGTGTCGGGCTTGCCGACGGTGCTGTCCATCCGAAACCTCCGAGTGGCCTACGGCGGTGTTGTGGCTGTCGATGATGTCTCGTTCGATGTTCCCGAGGGCGCCATCGTCGGCCTGATCGGCCCCAACGGCGCTGGCAAGACCACCACGATCGACGCTCTCACTGGGTTCGCCGACGCTTCCGGCGTGATCGAGCTTGACGGCAAGGACCTGCCCTCCAAGCCGCACCAGCGAGTAAAGCTCGGCCTCAGCCGCACCTTCCAAGCAATCGAGCTCTACGAAGACCTGTCGGTGCAGGAGAACCTTGAAGTCGGCCTCGCCAGCGGCCGACAGGGCTTCGGTCACTCGGCCAAAAAGAGCCTGGACGACACGTGCGAGGTGCTTCGTCTCAACAACCTGCGTGACCGTCCGGCCAGCGATCTCTCGCAAGGTCAGCGCCAATTGGTGTCGATCGGACGAGCATTGGTCGCCCAGCCCAGGGTGCTGCTGCTCGACGAACCGGCAGCCGGTCTCGACACCAGTGAATCCGAATGGCTCGGCGAGCGCCTCCGAGACGTCCGTGACGGCGGCGTAACCATTTTGATGGTTGACCATGACGTGAACCTGGTGCTCGCTCTGTGCGACTACATCGTGGTGCTCGACTTTGGCAGGGTGATCGCCAGCGGCCCTCCGGCAGCGATTCGCACCGACCAGAGGGTAATCGAGGCCTACCTCGGCACATCAGCGGGGGTTCACTGAGATGACTGCAGTTCTAGAGTGCAAATCGCTCATAGGCGGCTACGGCAA
>JANMCE010000264.1:0-3261 GCA_031360915.1 Actinomycetes bacterium
TCGATGATGACCATGGCCAGTACGTTGGATCCGATGGACAACGTGCCGGCAAAGGCGGCGTGCTCCCCCGAAGCGCCGTAGGCGACGGCTGGTGCGACGCGTACGCTCACCCTGGTCGAGGCGACCCCGTTCGCTACCGCCCCCGCGATCCGAGTGTCCGTATCCAACGGCAGGTGCGGCCCGTGCTGCTCACATGAACCAAGCGGAATCAACAACACGCCAGGCCGATCCATCACCGCCGGCCAACGCGTGTCACCTAGGTTCATGCCCCCCATCGTGGCAGCTTCGCCTGGTTGCCTGACAAGATGGTGGCGTGAGTGACCGCCACACACGCACCGCGGCTCGGGCGATCCTGATCGACGGCCGAGAGCGAGTGCTGCTGATCTGGGGTTGCGATCCGGCCAAACCGCAGGAAGGGAGCTGGTGGTACACACCCGGCGGTGGCGTGGAGCCCGGCGAGTCGTTCACCGAGGCTCTCCGACGAGAGCTTCAGGAGGAGATCGGGCTCAATGTCGATCACGTCGGCGAGGTCATCTTCGAGGAAACCAGCCGCTTCGAATACGACGGCCGCGAGTTCCACCAGCGGAACCTGTTCTTCGAAGTGCGGGTACGCGAATTCGAGGCCGACCTTTCGGCACTCTCGACTGAGGAACGCCAGGGCATACTGTCAGTGCACTGGCTCACGCTTGACGAGATGCGCAGCACGCCGCACTTCATCTATCCACCGACACTGCCGGACATCGTGGCCAACCTGCTGGCCAGCGACGGGGTTACTTAAAGCGATAGGTGATACGCGCCTTGGTGAGGTCGTAGGGGGACAGTTCCACCTGCACACGGTCACCGGGTAACACGCGAATGCGGTTCTTACGCATCTTGCCACTCAAGTGGCCGAGTACGTCGTGACCGTTATCAAGCGTGATACGGAAATGGCCACCTTTCAGTGACTCACTCGCCAAACCTTCGAAGACAATCGCTTCTTCTTTCTCCTGCGCCAAAACTGAACACCTCTCCTACATTGACCTGGAGTAACAAGGTTAGGTCACAACGAGGCCAAAACACCTTTTTGCGGGGTAGTGATTGGACGAACTTCGTGGAAAAGGTTGGCCTGGAAGTGCCGCGTTCGGCGCCAGTAGTCCCAGGTGAAGCCGGGCCAGAGCGTGTCGATGTGCCCGTCAGCAGACTGATACCAGCTCTTGCAGCCACTCATCCAGACGGTCTTTCGCATCTTGTTCTGGATGTCGCGATAGGCCTTGGCCTGCACATCGGCCCGCAGATCGAGTGCCCGGACCTCGCCCTTGGACCAGCTCTCCTTCACGTGTTTGACGGCTCCGCTGACGTAGTTGAGCTGTGCTTCGATCATGAACACAATCGAGTTGTGGCCGAGCCCGGTATTGGGCCCGACCATCAAGAACAGGTTGGGATAGCCCGCCACCGTCGTGCCCAGGTGACTGCGGGCACCGGTCCGCCACGCCTCACTGAGCTCCACGCCATCTCGACCGAACACCTGCATCGGCGCAAGAAATCCGGTGGCCGCGAACCCGGTGCCGAAGATGAGGGTGTCGGCCTCATGCACCGTGCCGTCGACCGTGCGGACTCCGTTGAACACCACCGACCCGATGCCCTCGGTGACAAGGTCGACATTGGCTCGCGTCAACGCCGGATACCAGTCGTTGGAGAGCAGCAGCCGTTTGCACCCAGGCTTGATCGTGGGCGTGACTTTTTGGCGGAGCTCGGGGTCGTGGATCTGCGCGGCGATGAACTGGCGGCCTCCTTCGTCGACCTTGTCGAGAATGCCTTTGCCTTTGCCGAGGAACCCGATAGCCAGCAGTTCCTGACGGGCGTAGATCTTCCAACGCAGCAGCCGCTGCACCAGCGGTACTCGTTTGAACCGACGCATCTCTTTGTCGGTGAAGGCGCGGTCTTCGCGTGGCACAACCCATGCCGCGGTGCGTTGGAAGACGGAGAGCTGCGCAACGATCGGTGCGATCTCGGGCACGAATTGCACCGCGCTGGCGCCGGTGCCTACGACGGCCACACGCTTGCCGGTCAGGTCGTGATCATGGTTCCAGCGGGCTGAATGGAACACGGTTCCGGTGAAGGTTTCGATGCCGGGAAGCGTCGGGAACGCCGGGCGGCTGAGCGGCCCGGTGCCGTTGACAACCACATCAAAGTGTTCGGGTTCCCGCCCCGGGGAGCTGATGGCCCACCTGCAGGTTGCGTCGTCCCAGCGGGCTTCGGTGACCTCGGTGTCGAAGCGGATGAGCGGGCGAAGGTTGTATTTGTCGGTCACCCGTTTCAGATACGCAAGGATCTCGGGTTGTTGCGGATAGGCGCGGGTCCAGTTCGGGTTGGGCTCGAACGAAAATGAGTAAAGGTTCGAGGGAATGTCGCACGCGCACCCCGGGTAGGTGTTGGCTCGCCACGTGCCGCCGACCTCGTCGGCCTGTTCGAAGATGACGATGTCGTTGTCGTCCTGCAGCTTGACCGCGGCGCCCAGTCCGGAGAACCCTGCTCCGATGATGGCGATCCGCAGTCGTGGCAACATCCGCCCGACGCTACCCCGCTTGGATAGTGGGGAAAAAGCGGGCCAGGCCGGAGGTGAGGCGGGCGTACTGGCCGCTAAGCAGCAGAACGCCGAGGAGGCACAGCAGCACGCCAGCCACCCGCTCGATCGGTTTCGACACCTTGCGCAAGCGCACCCCGATGCTGGGCCAACTGGCGATGAGCAACGATGCAGCAAGGAATGGCACGCCAATCCCGGCCGCATAGGCAATCAACAGCGTCGCTCCGGTAACTGCGCTTGCCGACTTTGCGGCGACGACCAGAGCCGCGCCCAGCAGCGGCCCCACGCACGGTGTCCACGCCGCGCCAAAAGCCAGACCAAGCACGAGAGGCCGAGCCGCCGAGGCCGCCGATGGCAGCTCTTTGATGGCCCGGAACTCTCGCATTGCCGGGCCGCGCACCACGCCCAACAGCACCAGCCCAAAGCCCAAGACGAGCAGGCCGCCGATGCGCTGGACCCAGGTCTGCAACGCAGCCAACTTCGAGCCGGCCAGCCCTGCCAACATGCCGAACAGAGCGAATACGGTCGCGAAACCGGCGATGAACACCAGCGTGGACGACACCATCTTGCCCGGCTTCGAGGCGGTGGCCGATCCCGTGATCATGCCAAGATACGCAGGCACCAGCGGCACCACGCACGGGGCGAGGAACGAGGCGACACCGGCACCGAAAAGGGCAATGTACGCCGCCGGGCTCATC
>JANMCE010000284.1:0-7858 GCA_031360915.1 Actinomycetes bacterium
ACTAGCAACACCCCGGTGTCACGCGGAAGATCGGCCAGGTTGATGCGAACATCGTCATCTGAACTCTCCGAATCCTGCAGCGGATCCGACGGGTGGAACACAATGGTGCGATCGTCGCGGGTGATGTCCAGCGTGGCGCCGCACGATGAGCAGAAGTTGGAAACGGGCGGATTGCGGTGTCCGCACTGGTTGCAGAAAAGCGAGCTCACGGTGTCAGCCATCGAGAAGTTCCCGGTAGCCATCCGGAGTCATCAATCCCTGAAATTGGGCCGCATCGGACATGTCGATGACACATAACCAACCGTCGCCGTACGGGTCATCGTTCACGAGTTGTGGCGAATTGGCGAGCGCCTCGTTGACCTCAATCACACGACCGCCGACGGGCGCGAACAAGTCCGAAACCGACTTGGTGGACTCGACCTCGCCGAAGCTGTCAGATGCCTTTACCTCTGCGCCGACGGACGGCAGTTGCACGTACACAACATCGCCGAGCGCATCCTGCGCATAGTCGGTGATACCGATACGCGCGTGGTTACCTTCCAGCCGAACCCACTCGTGGTCAGCCGAATAGCGAAGATCCTCCGGGACAGCCATCACGACAGACTAGCCGCGCTGCGAGGCCCGCTCCTGCCGACCCGCCGCCAACGCTCTGCGCATCATCGGCACGTAGGTGACGGCGGTGTAGTAACTCAGGATCAGGCCGGGTATTCCAAAAATCCAGGCCAGCCACTGGGCCCCCGGTGACCAGTTCGGCCGATCTGCCGCGTGAAGGAGGAAAAGCGGGAAAGCGAACATCAGGAGGAAGGTTGCGGTCTTCCCCCACCAGGACACGTCGAACCGCTTCATCCCCAGCAGGGTGAGGATCGCGAGTGAACCGCCAATCAATATTTCCCGAATGACCACCATCAAGCAAAACCACAGCGGCGCTGACCGGTCGATGATGATGCCGGCGACGCCCACGATAAACAGCAAACGGTCAGCCGTCGGGTCCAGAACTTTTCCGAGCTCGGATACCTGGTGGAAACGGCGGGCGATATATCCGTCGATCCAGTCGGTCGCCCCGATCGCTGCCAGCAACCACGCGGCTGCGAACCGATTGTGTTGATGGAACAGGATCCAGAGGAACCATGGGATGCAGCAGAGCCGGATGACGGTGACAAGGTTCGGAACCGTGAGCGCGTCCTGGAGTGCAGTTCGTTCTGCCAGCGCAGGCGCGTCAGGGGGCACACACCGATCGTACGCACCTACCATGGCGCGGTGAGCATCTTCAGCCGGATCTTCGCGGGCGAGATTCCCGCCACCTTCGTGTACACCGACGACATTTGCGGAGTCTTCCTGCCTGTCAACCCTCTCGCGACCGGTCATGTACTGGTCGTTCCTCGGGTGGAGGTCGACCATTGGATTGACCTGCCGGGAGACACGGTGGCGCATCTCATGGCGGTGGCCCAGCGCGTGGGGAAAGCCCAGCAGGCGGCCTTCGGTTGCGAGCGCGTCGGCGTGATCATCGCCGGTTACGAGGTGCCCCATGTCCATATACACGTCGTGCCGACCGACAACATGAGCCAGCTCGATTTTGCCAACGCGGCCGCCCACGTCGACCGTGACGACCTCGAGGCTGCTGCTAGTCGCCTACGAGCACATCTTCGTGAGTGACGGGCGGCAATGCATCGGCGAGCGAGATGACATCGGCCATGGGTGAGTGAAGAATGAAGACGAAAGGGATCATCGTCAGCACACCGGACAGAAAGACGGTGTTGCGCAGGCCGATCACGGTGCCGAAGACGCCGCCGAGCAGGAATCCAATCGGGATGGCACCCCACACAAAGAAGCGGAACGTTGCATTCATACGGCCGCGCAGGTGCGCGGGAGTCGCTGACTGCCGGTAGCTGAGGTTCCCCACATTGAAGATGGTGGAACAGGCGGTGAGCAGGAACCACGGGATGCCAAGCGCCGCGACCGAGAATCGCCCCGAAGCCAATGCCACCACCACCGACAGAATCCCGCAGATCAGCGACATCACCCACAACATTCGGCCCAAGCCGAGAAGTCGGGTAACGCGCACGAATTGGGCCGCGCCGACCATCACCCCCACGTTGCCGATCATGAAGAGAAAGCCGATGAGAGCTGGCGAGTAGTGCAACGTTCGAACCATAAACGTGATCAAAACCGCGTGCTGAATGTGTGCTGCGAGGTTGCTGGTGGACGAGCACACGAGCAGCGGCCGCAGCGTTGGGTGATGCCGCAGAAACGAGAATCCCTCGCCGATCTGTTGCCGCAATGGCGGTGGTTTGCCGTCGTCGGCTTCGCGTTCGACTGGCGCTGGGTGCACGCCGAGCAGAAGCCAAAACGACGCCACGTAGGACACGACATCGACCACGATGGCGACGGGTGCCGACACCACTGCGAGCAGAAGTCCGCCAATACCCGGTCCCGCCGTTCGAGCGACTGATTCTGCCGCCGCCACCGTCTGGTTCGCCTCGCCCAAGTCGACAAGCGCGACGATATCGGGGGTGATCGACTGGGCCGACACGTCGAAGAACACGGTGGCAATACCCACCACGAACACCACCACGTAGAGCAGCCAAAGGTGCAGCATGCCCAGCCCCCAGGCGATCGGAATGGCAGCGAGCGCTACGGCCCGAACCACATCGCACACGAGCATGATGGGCTTGCGTTCGCGCCGGTCGAGAATGGCACCGGCCTGCAGACCGACAAGGATGAACGGCAAATATTCCGCGACACCCAGAGCACTGACCTGGAAGGTGTTGGCATGGAGGAGTTTGAGCGCGATAAGCGGCACCACCAGCACGGTGACCTGGGTACCAAGCTGGCTGATCGTGGAAGCAAACCACAGCCGCGCGAAAGCGCGGTGACGGAGAAGAAACTTCATGTCCTCAGCTACGCCTCGTCCGCAACAGGCTTGATCAAGTCGGCTCCACCGTTTCGTACACTGTTCACATCGGTCGATATAGGGTAAACGCTGAGCAGCCCGATCGGTGCTGGAGCGAGAAATTTTTTCAGCGCCTCAGTATCCGTGCAGGAAGGGTCAAGCCAGGTAGCCCACGCCGAAACGGGCAGCATGACCGGCATGCGGTCGTGCAGGGGCCGCATTGTCTCGTTGGCCGACGTTGTGATGATCGATGTGGAATGTAGCCGAACGCCTGGTTGGCCGGCAGGGTCGCGCCATGAGGTCCAGATACCAGCCATGGCGAGTGGCTCGCCGTCCTGCCGGTGGATGAAATATGGCTGTTTGACCGGTTTCTTCGGAGTACCGCCGGTAGTGAGCGTCGTCCACTCGTAAAAGCCATCGGCCGGGATGATGCAGCGCCGGGTGGCGAAGAGCATGGCGAACATCGACTTTTCGGTGATGGTCTCCGACCGGGCATTGATCATCTTGGATGCGATCTTGCGGTCCTTGGCCCAGGATGGGATCAGACCCCAATGGAACACCTGCATCTCAGGGCCCTTCGGGGCGTAGACGACGGCGTAGATCTCGGCGGTTGGCGCCACATTGAAGTTATCCGGCAGCGTTGTTTCCGGCAGCGTCGCGCCGAAATAGGCGGCAATGTCGGCCGGTGGTGATGCCGCAACAAATCGACCGCACACGACTACGCCCTGCCTGTGCTGATCGGTGACTGTGAAACGGTCATCCCGTATTGTGCCCCAGTTGCCCCGAACCGGGCAGAATGGGCCGATGACCGAGGCCACTGCCGACCTGTCCGAACTCCGAGATGGCATCGACGCGGTCGATCACGAATTGGTGCGTCTGCTGGCGCACCGGGCGCGCCTGGTACAGGGGGTGGTCATCTACAAGCGGGCCAACCACATGCGGGTGGTGGACCGGGCACGCGAGGACCGCATGCTGGAACGCATCGGCAAATTGGCCACCGACGAGGGTCTCGATCCGCGTGTCGCCCAACAGGTGCTGCGCTCGATCATTGACAGCTTCACTCTCCTCGAAGTGGAAGAGCTCGGCCCCGATGCTTAGAGCAGGTCGCGCACGACCTCGATTGTGCGGGCCTGATCAGCTTCGCTCAGGGAACTGCCGCTGGGCAGACACATGCCACGGTGAAACAGATCGTCGGACACGCCGGTGAGAAACGACTCGGCGGCCTTGAAGATCGGCTGCTGATGCATAGGCTTCCAGAGCGCTCGTGACTCGATATCGTGCGATTCGAGCGCCAGCCGGATGTCCTCACGGCTGGCCTTCGCACCCTCGTTCAGGGTGACACAGGTAAGCCAGAAGTTTGGCGAACTCCACTCAGGGATCGGCATAAACGTCACGGGCAAATCGGCGAACCCGACCCGGTAACGCTCGTGGACGGCCTTGCGTCGGGCAATACGGTCCGACAGCGTGGCCACCTGACCGCGGCCGAATGCGGCAAGAATGTTGCTGAGACGGTAGTTGAACCCAATCTCGGTGTGCTCGTAGTGAGCAACGGGCTCGCGTGCTTGCGTGGCCAGGAAGCGAAGGCGCTGCGCGAATGCGGCGTCATCGGTGACGATCATGCCGCCACCGCTCGTGGTGATGATCTTGTTGCCATTGAACGAGAACACTGCGGCGAGCCCGAAGCTGCCCGCTTTGCGTTCTCCGTTGGTGGCGCCGAGGGCCTCAGCGGAATCGCTGATGACCACGAGATCGAATCGTTCGCAGACGGCCTGCAGCCGGTCGTAGTCGCAGCACTGGCCGTACAGGTCGACGGCGACGAGCGCACGAATGGGACGCTGCTGGCGCAAGCCTTCCTCGCAGGCCTCGGCCAGCGCAGCGGCATCGATGTTCCAGGTGGCAGCATCGGAATCGATGAACACCGGTGTGGCGCCCGTGTAGGCGACAGCGTTCGCGGTGGCCGCGAAGGTGAAGCTGGAGACGGCCACACGGTCACCCTCGCCAATGCCGAGCGCGTGCAGGCAGAGGTGGATGCCAGCAGTGCCGGTGGAGACACCGACCGCATACTGGCGGCCGCTGAGTGCTGCCAGGTCGGCCTCGAAGGCGTCAAGATCGGGCCCGATCGGGGCGACCCAGTTGGAGTCGATGGCCGCATTCACGTAGTCCCGTTCAAGGGACCCGACGTCGGGCGGCGAGAGAAAGACGCGAGGCATGGAGAGTTTCCTTAGACCGGAGGTGTGAATGAACGGTAGCCCGGTGTCATGACCCCGCGACCAAGCGGGGGTAGTTCATGCTGCTGGCTGGGTTGTAGGTGGCGGCGGGCTTGCGGGTGGCGGCAACAAGGCGGGCATTGATATCACTTCCAGGGGTCAACAGATCGACCAGATCGGAGTAGTCGAGGTCGGGCACGGCCACATGGGTAATGAGCGGGTGGAACGGCTGCGAACCAACTTCATCGGGGCCGATCAGAACTTCGTGCATCTTCTCCCCCGGACGCAGGCCCGTGATGACGATTTCGAGCGGCGGGTGGGCCTTGCGAGCGAACTGCTCGGCGATGCTGAGGATGCGCATTGGGCTGCCCATGTCGAGGATAAGGACCTCACCATTGCGACCGACCACCGATGCCTGAATGGTGAGCTGTACTGCCTCGGAGATGGTCATAAAGTAGCGGGTGACGTCGGCGTGGGTGACGGTGATGGGGCCGCCGCGCTCGACTTGACCCTGGAAGGTTTCCATCATGGAGCCGCGACTGCCCAACACGTTACCGAACCGTACACTGATGAAGCGACCTTCGGCGGTGGTGGCCGCGACGGTGGCGGTCAGTCGCTCGGCAAGGCGTTTCGTGCATCCAAGCACGTTGATCGGGTCGGCGGCCTTGTCGGTGGAGATGTTGACGAAGGCAACGACCCCGTTGGCCAGCGCGGCGTCGAGCACGTTGAGGGTGCCGTAGACGTTGGTCTTGACGCCTTCGATCGGGTGCAGCTCCAGCAGCGGCACATGCTTTAGTGCGGCAGCGTGGAACACGACCTCGGGCTTGAACTGGTTGAACACGTCGAACATGCGGTCGCGATCGCGGATGTCGGCGACAACCAGCGACGGCGAACTGAGGCCCGACGTGCCGTCGAGCGAGAGTTGCATGCCATGGAGGCCTGATTCGTCACGATCGAGCTTGATCAACTCCGCCGGTCCGAGCCGAGCAATCTGACGGCAGAGTTCGGAACCGATCGAACCGCCGGCACCGGTGACCAGCACGGTCTTGCCGCGGATGTGGCTGGCGATGGCGACAAGGTCGAGATCGATTTTGCGGCGACCGAGCACGTCTTCAACCGAGACCGGTTCGATCTGGCGGACGCTGATTCGCCCGGCCAGTTCCGCCAGGCGGGGCAGCGTGCGAATGTCATCGCAGTAAGGCTGAGCCAGTTCCCAGATTTCGCGGAGCAGCGTTTCGGGGGCGCTGGGGATCGCGAGAATCAGCGTGTCGGCGTTGAACTGGGAAAAGATGGTGGGGAACGAGTTACGACCACCGACCACTCGTAGGCCTTGCACCCGGTGACGCAACTGCGAAGGAGAGTCGTCGAGAACAGCTACCGGAATGTAGATGCTCTCCGGGTCGGCCATCATGGCTCGGATGATGTGCTCACCGGCCTCACCGGCACCGAACACGATGACGCGACGCTGGGCGTCCTTCGGACGAAGCCGCTCGGCGCGCCAGGCGCGGTAGGTACCGCGCCAGATACTTCCGAGCAGAATGGCCATCGGCATAGTGACGAGACCGAGTTTCCAGCTGGCCCGGCTGCTGATGATGTCGAGTGCCAGGTTCACACCGAGGGTGGACAGGGCAAAGATGACGACGAGACGGGTGATCTCGAAATAGCTGCCCACCCGCTCACGGCCGAGGTACATGCCGAACAGCATGCTGAGCAGCACGTGAACGATGCTGCCGACCACGATGGCTGAGGCAACGGCAGCGGTCGGCGTGCCGAGCACGTAGGCGCTGACACCAACGGCAACGGTCAGCGCCACGACGTCGAGGATGGCCTGCACCGCGCCGCGGTGAGGGGCGAGGAGGGCAAACACCCGGTCCTCGAACTTTTGTTGCAAATCGCCTCGCCCGACTTTGGACACGCCGCCTCCAGCTTCCCGGCGAAGAAACCTTCTCCGCCGTGTTCCGTGCACTCAAGAACGTATTAAATGAAAGCATCTATTTGGTGGAGCATCCGTAGGACGATTGACCCTTCTTCACGAAGAACGCACACGGCAGTGATGCAAGGTAGATGAGGATATGCGTTTCGGCGGTTCACCCACCGCGGAGCGTGAAAACTTGCATCAGGACTCCTGAGAACTCCGGGAAAGTCCGGAAGATCGACCACACCGAGTCACGTCGTCGCGGTGATCGCCCACGGGCGGCAGGCGCGGAATGAGTGGTAATTGTTTCTCAGTAGGCGGGACAAATGATTCCAATTACGCCAGCGGTTCTTTGGGTCCAAAGAACTATATCGGGTCCCTTTGGAACCTGTGGTGACGCAACAGAGTACAAGCGAGGGCCACCTCTTGGCACCCACGACTCGCTCGCCGAACGGAGGCCGGTGCGACGCGGAGCAAAGGCATCCGAATCAGGGATACAGTTCGGGGCGCTCGGGGCAGCCCCGCCCCGTTCTGAAGGAGACGTGCATGATGGCAGCGTTCAAACCGAGATCGGCCGATCCGAAAGTCTTGGTTATGGTGCTGGCAGGCGGCGAGGGACGCCGACTCCATCCGCTTACTGCCGACCGGGCCAAGCCAGCCGTGCCGTTCGGTGGGAGCTACCGCATCATCGATTTTGTGCTGTCGAACTTCGCCAACGCCGGGTATCGCAAGATCGTCGTGCTCACCCAGTACAAGAGCCACAGCCTCGACCGACACATCAGCCAGACGTGGCGATTCTCAACACTGCTGGGCAACTACGTCACACCGGTTCCGGCGCAGATGCGT
>JANMCE010000311.1:0-14980 GCA_031360915.1 Actinomycetes bacterium
ATGTTCCGATTCCGGCCGGCACCGTCGTTGTGCTTGACCTGGCTGGTGCCGGGTTGGAGTTCGGTGCCGGTGATCATGCGTGTCCCGGGCGCCAGCTCGCCGAGGCCATCGTTGACGGGATCGTCAGCGCGATCGATACCGACGGGTTCGAGATCATCGATCAATCATCGACCCTCGACGCGAATGCCCGACCGGTATCGATCGTGATCGGAGCTCGAACGTGAGCGCCCGGTTCGCAGCGGTGCACCAGTCGGGAACGTTCGTGCTCGTCAATGTCCACGATCCCGGCAGCGCCATCTCTGTGACCCACGCTCGCGAGGTTCACGAGCGCGCGGCGACGAGGTCGGAAAGGTGCTGCAGCGAATTGTCGAGGTGGTCTTGTTTGAACGGCGGGAACTGGATGTCCTCTCGGATCTGGGGCGGGACGGCTGACCAGTCGTAGGTCAGCGTCACCGTCGTCTGCGACGGTCCGTTCGCTTCGAGGTCGTAGCGCCAGATCCAGCCGCCGAAGCTGATCTCCCCGGTCTCGGGCGACTCCTGCCCGGGCTTCGACGCGATGGCCCGCGGCTCGTCGAACACCTCGACCCGGTTGGCCATCTTGTAGTCCTTGTCCGGGTGGTTCTCGTGGTGCATCGCCATCCGGAACACCTGGCCGGAGGCGGTTATGCGGTCGCCGTCCAGGCCTTCGCGTACCCACCCGGTGCCGTCGATGTCGGCGTGCGCGCACGGGTCGGCCAGCACCGAGAACACCGCTTCCGGGGCGGCGTCGATCGTTGTGGACGCGGTAGTGCGATCGGTTTCCATACCCGCAGGTGGTCGCACCGAAACATCCCAGTGGCAAGTGGTGCAATTGGTTTCTAGCGGAGTATTTTCCGGACCGCTCTCTGAACGTCGCACGCTGGACTACGGCCATCGGCACCGCCGCCCAACGCGAAAGCGAAGGATGCCTCGCCGGTCGGCGTCGAGCAGATGCCATGCAATGACGAGGTCAAGCGCCGGGTCAGCGGGACCGAACCCTCCAACGTCAATGATGCCAGCTAGGCGACCGTCGTCAACGAGCACGTTGCCGGGCGTCAGATCACCGTGGCACATCGAGTCGGGCGCTGACTGTGGAATGTCCCGGAGGTCGTTCCAAATCGCGGTGAGCCGGGCGATCGGCACCAGTCCACTGCTCTTTTGAAAGCACTCGGCCATCCATGCGTCGTTGAGCCACTCTCTCGCGACGAACCACTTGACTACTGCAGCACCGTCGATTTCTTCGAAGCAGATTGCTGTCCCGAGGCGGTTCGACGGTAGGCGGCAAGGAAGGTGTTGACGGCCTGGTCGGCCCACTCGTTGATCGAGTCCGGGTCGGGTGGCTCGCGTTCGCCGAGGAGCATGGCGTGGTTGAGCGGGTCGGACATGATCAACCAGTTGAAGTCCGATGCCGCTCTGGTTGGGTTGCTGATCGTCAAGAACCCGCGCTCATCGAGACGTTGGAATGCTTTGGCGAGTTCGCCGATGGTTCGACCCGGACCGAGTTCGTAGAAGGCGCGGCCGAGTTCGGGGAAGGTGACCGCTTCGGCAATCACGAGGCGCCGCAGTTGCATCGGTCGCGGTTGAAGCACGAGCGCGAGTTGCCGGCGGGCATGATCACAGAGGTCGGCTTCGAGGTTGACGGAGTCGCCGAGTTTGACGATGTCGTCGTCGACGGGGTGGCTGGCGGTGTTGACGATGGCCATCACGATTTCGAACAGCAGGCGTTCTTTGTCACCGAAGTGCATGTAGACGGTCTGTTTCGACACGCGGGCCAAGCGGGCGATCTCGTCCATGCTGGTGCGCGAGTAGCCATTGCCGAGAAACGCTTCGGTGGCCGCTTCCAGAATGACCCGCCGCTTCTGTGCCGAGCGCGGCAGCGGAATGATCGCATCGACCGTGCCCTCGCTGATAGTGGTTCCCATGACAATCACAGTACTAGACCGATCAGTACTTGACGAGCCAATGGAAATCTAGTACCGTACGGTCTAGTCCAGTGACGTCGGCATGGCGTCCCCGTTCGAGGAGGATCACGAATGAACAACACAGCACCGGTTGCGTCGAGGTCCGGCACGTTGCGCACGGCCGGAGCCAACATCTATTTCGAGGTTCGAGGTGACGGCTTGCCGCCGCTCCTCCTGGTCGGCTGCCCGATGGACGCCACCGCGTTCGCTCCGCTGGCCGACCTACTCGCCATCGGTCACACGGTGATCACGACCGATCCTCGCGGTATCAACCGCAGCCTCGTCGATGATCGCGACCAGGACGTCACGCCCGACATGCTCGCCGACGACCTGGCCCGCCTTCTGATCCATCTCGACCTCGGCCCGGTCGCCGTGCTCGGGTCCAGCGGTGGTGCCGTAAGCGCACTCGCCCTCGCACAGCACCACCCTCACCTGGTACACACGGTCGTTGCGCACGAACCGCCCCTCAACGAACTGCTCGATGACCGCGACCGGCTTCGGCTCGGAACCGACGACATCGTCGCCACCTATCTGAGCGGCGACATCGGCGAAGCGTGGGGGAAGTTCTTTACGCAGGCCAACATCAATCTCACCGCCGAACAGATGGCCCACGCACCCCACGAACCGGACCCCCAAGCCGAAGCGGACGAACGATTCTTCTTCGCCCACACTCTGCGCCCGACCACATCATGGACCCCGGATCTTGCAGCACTTCGCGATGGACCGGTCCGCATCGTGGTCGGCGTCGGCGCCGACTCGACTGGTCAGCAATGCGACCGCACCTCGACTGCGCTTGCCGCCGCGATCACTGTCAGCCCGACCGTGTTTCCCGGCGATCATGTCGGGTTCATAATGAACCCCGACCAGTTCGCCACACGCCTACGCGCCGTCCTGAACAACGCCTGACCCGTCAACCGCAACGGCCGAAACAAGGAGCACCGATCATGCCCGCCACACCGAAACAGCCCTCCGACATCGATGTCACGTTCACCGCGACGATCACCACCGAGGCCAACAGCGGCTGGACGTGTGTCGTGATGCCCGGCTCCGGCGAGTTCTTCGGCACCCGCAAAGCCGTCAAGGTCGCCGGTGCCATCGACAACCATCCGTTCAACGCGACGCTGCTCCCTATGGGCGACGGCACACACATGGTTCCGCTCAAAGCCGCGCTCCGCAAAACACTCGGCAAAGCCATCGGCGATCAAGCAACCGTGCACCTCGCACAGCGACTCAGCTGACGTGCCCACTCACCAGCGATAGAGGTGCGATGAACGACCAGACATTTGTCGACGGCGAGGCTCGATGGCCGACCTCGGTCTCGGTGTCGCGCCGAATCGACGTCGTACCAGCCGTCGTCTTTCGGGTGCTGACCGATCCGCGTGAGCACGTCTCGCTCGACGGTTCAGGAATGATCCGGGGACCAGCAACCGACGACGCGGTCCTCGCCGCCATCGGCGACATCTTCGTCATGAAGATGCACTACCCCGAACTCGGCGACTACGAGATGATCAACCACGTCGTCGAGTACGAACCGGATCGGCGTATCACCTGGGAACCCGAAGCCGGCCACGGCCATCCAAACTCCGGAAGCGCGAAGGCGCGATGGGGCCAAAGGTGGACCTACGACCTCCGACCCGCAGGACCGGGCGCAACGATCGTGACCGAAACCTACGATTGCTCCCAAGTAGCAGAGCCCGAACGAACCCGAATGAACGGCGGCACCACATGGACCGAAGCCATGACCAAATCGTTGCAACGGCTCGACGACCTCTGCCGCCGACGGTCCGCTACAGAGTGCAGGTCCACCGCACTGGGTAGCCGTGCTCGTGGGAGCGAACCACGCGTGTGAATCGATGAGGGCCGGCTGCCACCTGGTCCAGGTTGGGAAGCCTTCACCGCTGCCTAGCCCCGATGTGTCGTGAATGGGTTGTTTGCTAACGTGGAGCACGGCGATCCAGGAGCGCCACCGGTCCGCGGAAAGGGCACAGCCCGCCTGGATGGTTTGGCCACCGTGTTTGGCTCCTTTCCTGCCCGTCATTGCGGACGCGGGCCTCTTTGGAGAGGAGGCCGCTGTGCCTACTGACTGCCTGCCTGACAATCCTGATCTCGGGAAACTCAAAGATCACGCGAAGGGATTGCGGGATCTCGTCCGAGCAGGGATTGAGGGTTCGATCACGCTTGTACGCGAGCACCATCCACGTTTCGGAGACCTGACCACCGGCTCGTCAGCCGCGACCGGTTTCAAGCTCGCCGACGCTCAACTGACTGTTGCTCGCCACTATGGCTTTGCGAGTTGGGCGAAACTGCGTGACTACGTCGAAACGGTCAACCGGTTGACCCGATCCCCGCACGAACAGTCCCTTGGTGGACCTATCGGTGATGACGCGTTGCGCGCTGATGAACTGCTACGACTCGCCTGCCTCAACTACGGCAACGACCACCCGGCCCGATGGGCCGACGCCGACCGGCTACTCGCCGAGCACCCACAGCTAGCGGCACACTCGATCCTGACCGCCGCTGCCGTGGGAGATCTGGACGCAGTGCAAGCACACCTCGCACGCGATCCCGACGCTGCCGAGCGCGAGGGCGGACCATTCGGATGGCCACCGCTGCTCTACCTCACCTACTCGCGGCTCGGACCGGGTGCCGGACGTGACCCGGTTGGTGTCGCCAAGCTGCTGCTCGAAACGGGTGCCGACCCGAACGCCGGGTATCTGTTTGATGGGCTCCCGTCACCGTTCACCGCGCTCACCGGGGTGTTCGGCGGCGGTGAACAGGGCGCACCACCGCACCGCGACGAACTTGTCCTTGCCCGGCTGCTACTCGCCGCCGGAGCGGAAGCCAACGACAGCCAAACCATCTACAACCGCGGCGCCGGCGACATCGCCCGTGACGACACCGATTTCCTCGAACTCCTCCTCGATCATGGGCTCGGACACGGTGACGGCGGTCCATGGCGGCGGCTCCTCGATCACGGCCACCAGACACCGATCGAGATCACTGCTGAAGCACTCCAACGCGCTGCTGAAGCCGGTCTCGAACGGCGCGTCCGCCTGCTTCTGTCGCGCGGCGTCGACGCGAACATCGGCGGCACCCATCCTGGTTACAACGGCCGCAGCCCGTACGAGGGCGCGATCCTGCACGGCAACACCGAGATCGCCGAACTCTTGGTGATCGCCGGTGCGCAGCCCATAACCGTCGATCCGTTCAGCCCGTTCATCGGTGCGTGTCTCGCTGGTGATCGCCGTGCGGTGAGCGAAGCTGTCGCCGCGAACCCTGAACTCCTTGCGTCGGTATTGGCGGAACGTGGCGATCTGGTCGTGCGTGCCGCCGAACTCGGGCGAGGCGACGCGATCCGCCTGCTCATCGACCTTGGGTTCGATGTCAACGCCCGTCGCAGAACCACCGCGCTGCACGAAGCAGCACTGCACGGCAACCTGGCCATCGCAATGCTGCTCATCGAACTTGGTGCCGACGCAACGATCGTCGACACCGAGCACAACTCGACACCAGCCGGATGGGCCGAACACACCGGGCACACCGGCATCGCCGAATACCTCCAACGACTCAGTCGACCGGAATGACGCAACGGATTGGGGTGGTGTCACCGATGGCTGTCTTAACTAGTTAACTAGTGGTATAGTTCTGGAATGATCGAATTTCGCATCGACACCTCGAGTGGGGTGTCCCCGTATCGGCAGTTGGTGCACCAGGTTCGACAGGCGCTGTTGCTTGGCTTGTTGCGCGAGGGTGATCAGCTGCCGACGGTGAAGGAAGTGGTCGCCAAGGTGGCGATCAACCCGAACACGGTTCTCAAGGCGTACCGCGAACTGGAGTTCGAGGGTCTCGCCGAGGGGCGGCCGGGGGTGGGAACGTTCGTCACCCGTTCGCTGGCCGACTCCTCATTAGCTGCACACGCGGCATTGCGTAAAGACTTGAGCCGGTGGTTGGCTCGGGCGCGCCAGGCTGGGCTGGACGACGACAGCATCGCCGCGGTTTTCGAGAGCACCTTTCGCTCGGGGCTGAACGAGGGTGTGGCGTGACCGCAGCAATCCAAGCGACGGTATTGGGCAAGCGTTACGGCCGCACGTGGGCGTTGCGGGAGAGCACGCTCACGGTTCCCACCGGTCGCGTTGTGGGCCTCGTCGGCTCGAACGGCGCGGGTAAGTCGACGTTCTTGAATTTGGCTGTCGGTCTACTGCAACCGACCGAAGGGCAGATCACCGTGCTCGGTGGTCGACCGGGCCGCAAGGTTGACCAGTTAGCCAAAGTCGGATTCCTCGCCCAAGACGTCCCGCTCTACAGCGGGCTGACGGTCGGCGACCACCTGCGACTCGGGGCGCGCCTCAACCCCAAGTGGGACGCGCGGGCCGCCGAAGCGCGAATCGCCAGGGTCGGTCTCGACCGTTCTCAGCGAGCCGGTGGGTTGTCGGGCGGTCAACGGGCCCAACTCGCCCTTGCCGTGGCGATCGGCAAGTGTCCTGAGCTGTTGATCCTGGACGAACCCGTTGCCAGCCTCGATCCGCTCGCTCGCCGCGAGTTCCTCGCCGACCTGATGGACCTGGCTGCGGACGGGTTGTCGATCGTGTTGTCGTCACATCTTTTGGCCGATGTGGAGAGGGTCTGTGACCATCTGATTGTTCTCGCTGCGGGACGGGTCCGGTTGGCTGGCGACGTCGACGGCCTGCTCGCAACCCACAAGGTGTTGGTTGGAGCCCGACGCGATCCGGATCGGCTGCCCACGGACCAGACGGTGATCCAACAGAGCCATACCGACCGGCAGTCGACATTCCTGGTCCACACCACGAAACCGGTGCTCGACCCGACGTGGACGGTGAGCGACGTCGGTCTCGAAGACCTGGTCCTTGCGTACATGGCAGCACCTTCCACGGGTACGCAACAGGCCGCTCCGGCGTTGAGGAGTGTGGGCTGATGCTGTGGCTCGCATGGCGCCAGTTTCGGGCCCAAGCCGCCCTCGCGCTCGGCGCGACCATTGCCGTGGTCGTTGCTCTCGCGGTCACCAGGGCCATGGTCGTTGACGTGTACCGCACGGGTGGCGGCAACGAGCTAACCGGTTTCTATGTGTGGCTCCGTTTGCTCGGCACCGCGCTGGTTGGGGTGCCCGCTCTCATCGGGGCGTTCTGGGGCGCGCCGCTACTGACCCGCGAGTTCGAGGATCGCACGTACCGGATGGCCTGGACCCAAAGCGTCACCCGCAACCGATGGTTAGTGACGAAGCTCGCGGTGATTGGCATCCTGACTGTCGCGGTGGTCTCGGTGTTTGCGCTGGTGTTCACGTGGTGGTCCAGTCCGATCGACGCGGCCGGGGACCGTATAGGAACCGCGACTTGACCGGCCATCGACTTGCGACCGGCGACGTCGAGCACGCCACGGGTGTGTTGGTAACCGCGGTAGTACTCGTCGAGGATTTGGAGAAGATGAGCTTGCGGCTCGACGACGTCGCCGTCTGGCGCGCCGGGCGTGTGCCAGTAGGTGTCTCCGTCGATTTCGAACCGGTTGAGCAGGTCGGCGTTGTCGGCGAGTCCGGCTCTGACGTCTCGTAGGGTCATGGTGGCCCAGTAGGCGATGTCACGTTCCGTTGCTGGGCCGTGGTCCGTGATGTAACGGGTGACGAGCTCGGCTCGGGCCGCGTCGGGGTCGAGGCGGCGGGTATGCGAGACGCGTTCGTGAAACAGGGCGTAGGTGTGTTGGTCATCGCGAGAGGCACCGCTGCAGATCAGCCCATGCAGTTCGGCGAACCCGGTCACGAGCATGAGGGCGTGCCCGGTGATGCTGAGGCCCTCCATGGCGAGATGATCCGCGAGTTCGGCTCTGGTGAGGTGCTGGCCCGTGACCACGGTAGTGATGATCGCAGCAGCTCTTTCCCAGACGGCGCGAGTGATGCCTTCTTGTTCGAGTTGGCGTTCCCAACCTCGTGTCAATCGGGGCCGGCTCAGATCGAGGAGCCAGCCGATGTCGTCGGGCCGGCGTTTCGTGGCGTCGATCCACCGCAGGTAGTCGTTGCGATAGAACTGGACGAGCGTGTCGAAGAACGCCCCGGCTGTCGGGTTCTCCTCGAGCGCACCACGATGTCAGGCGCCAAATCGCTGCGCTGCGGGCCCTCCGGCAAGATCATGACCTCGACCTCAACCCCGGGCCGGACTGTGCAGTCGCGCAGCCAGGCCGGGCCGAGCGAGAAGCACCATCCGTTAGCGTCCTCCAGGATCGTGCCTCGGATACCGATCCCGTCGATAGTGCCACCCACATGGTGTTCCGCCTTTAAGCCCAGACCTCGTTCGGATCGAACGGAACCGGCACACGAACCCTGCCCTTCGGCATGGCTTCAAGCTTGGTCGTGTAGGTCAACAAGCGGATCCGAACCTCTATGGTCGGTAGGGCGGTGCGACGCCCCAACCCCACCGGGGGACGGGCGCCTGTGCCACGACATCGGGGTCTGACTGGGAGTTGTGCAGAGCCAGCCGACTGCCCCATTCGGCGTAGCCCATGATCGCGGCGCGGAACTCCGGATCGTTCGGCAGCCCGGCTCCATCGGCGGCGCGGCTGAGAAGGGTCACGAAACGCAGCCGCAGTTCGTCGGTGATGCCGAGGCCGAGGTGCTTCGCCAGCATGTGTTCGTAGCCGCCAGCGATCCGAGTCGCGGCGTCGCGTTCGAGTGGGTCAGTCGACTTCATGTAGACGTCCTGTGTGAACGCGGTGGTGGCATGTCCGAGCCTGGCGGACATAATCTTCGTTGGAACACCAGCCGCCAGGCCGAGCGTGGCATTCGTATGGCGCAGGTCGTGAAATCTGATTCTGGGTACACCGACGCGTGCGAGTTGCCGTTCGAACAGTTGACTGATCGACTCGGGATGTAGCGGAAGCCCAAGGTGTTGGTTGTTAGACGCCGTCAATCGTGATGAATGGCCCTCAACGGTCAGGTAGGTGACGCCACCCTCACCCAAGGTGTCCTTCACTCCGGTCACCAGGTCTTTGCAGATCGTCTGGCGGTCGTGAACGATCGATCCCAGACCGGCGGTTGCTTGCTCGGTCGAAGCAGTGTGCGACACTACGAGGTCGAGCATCTCAAATTGGGGATCGCCGTTAGCCCGTTTAAGCGGAACGAAGATCTCGCCACGCCCGGTCGTTCGCGCCGTGTGCGGGAAGAACGTGAGTGAAAGGTCAATGTCGTAGCCGAAACCTGTAGAAATCGGGTGCAAGACGTGCTCGTTGCATCGAACGCCGGGCACCTTGGCGGACTCGGGCGTACTGGCGGTGGTGCCGCAGTGATCTCCGGGACTCTGTCCAATGGGGCGCTCGGCGGCGGCGTGTCGATCGACCGTGCGCGCCTGCGGTCTGGATGTGCTGCTTGCGCATGACGCGCCGATGCTGCCGCCTGGTATGCGGCCGCTCGCCGACCCGATCTTGCGCGCCGATTGCTATGCGTCGAACGCTGGTAGATCCGCGTCGTCAACGGGGACGGTGAACGGGAGGCGAGCCGACGCGTTGACGTCACCAACGAGCACGTCGATGTCCGGTGTACTCGATTTGGATTGCTGGGAAGCGAGCAGTCAGATCAGGTGGTGAGGTTTGATCCGAAGAGGGTTGTCATGGCGGTCCAATGGCGTTCCTCGGCCTCCTGGTTGTATGTCGGGTTGTCGGGGACGGCGAAGCCGTGGAGCGCCTGATAGGTCTCCATCGTGTAGCGGACGCCAGCTGCGTCGTAGGCAGCGCTGAGCCGATCCTGCTGCACGGCATCGAATGAAGCGTCGTTGATCGCTGCTGCCACGTAGATGACGGCTACGGTCCGCCCGGCGGCGAGGTGTGGACTGCCGGGATTGTCCAGCACGGCGAGGCCTCCGCCGTGGAACGAGGCGGCTGCACCGATGCGGTCGCCGTGGTGGCCGGCAACGGTGAGCGACATGCGCCCGCCCATGCAATACCCGGTGGTGCCAACTGGACCTGGCGTTACTTCGGGGCGGGTGGCGAGAAAGTCGAGCATCGCGCCTGCGTCGCTCACGCTCATGTCTGTAGTCAGTGATCCCATGAGATCGAAGAGGCGGGCGCGTTCGTTGGCCTCAGTGAAGACTGTTTCCATCGAGAACGGTTCCCAGGTGCCAGAACGCCAGTAGACGTCGGGTACGAGTACGGCGTAGCCGTGCGAAGTGAGCCGGTCCGCCATCGAGCGGAACGTCTGCCGGGTCCCACCGGCATCGGGGTACATGATGACCGCGGGCCACGGACCCTGGCTGGTTGGTGTGTGTAAAGACGCCGGAAAACTTCCGCCAGCCATAGGGATAGACACCTCGACAGTGGTCATGAACCGACCATATCTGTTCTTGCAACGCGTTCGCTCGGACGACCCGACTGCCGTTTCGTTGTCGATCCCCCTCGCACAACGCGAGCACGTCGGCGCGAGGCTTGACAGCTAACTGTGGGGGTCCCCGACAATGAATGCGTCCTTGAGCGGTGGGCTGACAGACGCGGTGCATGTCGCCCGGGCCCCGAGTACACGCTCATGTTCTGTTCTCCTTGGTGGTGATTGATTCGGTGTCTGGCGCATTGAGTAGCGACTCGAGCCGGTTCATCGCTAACTGCATCCCGGCTTCCATCCCTGACAGTACGTGCCCGTCACGGTTCTGTTTCGTCCGGCGAAGCACGTGCACCGCAAGCGTCGTGACCCCGCCCGCTTCGGTCAGCGTGAGAGTGTCGACGGCTTCGGCCTGGGGATACCCCTCGAACACCTCGGTTGACACGATCCGCTCGCCACGTTCGAGACCGCCGTCGCAGCTATGGCGTGTCCGAGGCGGAAGACTTCACCGGTGATGCGCCGGTATCCCCATGTCGGGTTGTCGGCGGCCATCCGTACGATGAGTTTGCGGCTCTTCCCGGCTGTTGATGGTCGTCCTGGTGGCCGGTTGGGTTGTGTCCAGTGTCGGGCGATTAACCGTCGTGTCAGTGCAGCAGGGTGTCGGGGGTGACCAGCCTGCCGTGACGTCGGGCTTTGGGGAGGGCGAAGTACCAGCTCAGGATGCACGAGTACATGACACCTACACCCTCTCAGCTCAGAGGTGGTTGCAACTTCAGGCGATAGACTCTGCTCAGTCCGACCACACCTGGATCTTGATCGGCGTCGGGCTGTAGCCGTTGCACGGGTTGTTGATCTGCGGGCAGTTCGAGATGATCACCCGGACGTCGATGTCGGCGCGCAGATCGATGTAGAGGCCGGGCGCCGAGATGCCGTCGACGATGCCGGTGGTGCCGTCATCATCGAAGGTCACGTTCATGAAGAAGTTGACGTTGGCGACGATGTCCCGCTTCGAGAGGCCGAGCCGCAACGCGACGTCGAGAAAGTTGTCAGCGCACGAGTGCTGCTGCTCGGTATGGCGACCATAACGGACACCGTTGACCGGCTTGCTGCACGTGCCGCCGATCGTATCGTGGTAGTCGCATGTACCACCGACGATCGTCATCATCGGAACACCCTCGTTCGACATCAACCGGGTGCCCGTCACGAGATGCACGTTGCGCTGCGCGCTGATCGTGTCGACGGCCGAATAACGATGGACGGAATTGTGCGCGTCGTAGAGGAGGAAGTCGATCGCCTGGTTACCCTCGAGATCGATCGCCCGCATCGTCTGCCCGGCGCGGACCACGCCGGTCCATGAGGAACGGGGCGGCACGATGTCATCAACGTCGAGCATCGGATCGTGCGCGCCGCTCACGCCGACACCTCTGCAACCGTTGCCTCGGTGTTCTCGAAGAGGCGCCCGCGCTCGGCGGAACCGCTGCGGAACGGATCGGGCGCCGGCCTCGCCATCGAGTGCGCCGAGACCCGGACCGGCGTGGCCGTGTACGCCGACCGGTCGTCCAAGCGGTGCGGGGTGTTGGCCAGGACGACCACGAGGTCCATCTCCGCGCGCAGCGAGGCCGAGCCGCCCGGACGCACGCCGCCAATCAAGCTGATCGATCCGTCCTTTGCCACGACGGCCTGCTTGAACAGATTGAGGCACGGACCGATGTCGGCCCGCACGAGACCGAGCCGCGCCCCCGCGACCGCCATGAGATCGCGGGCGTTCGGCGTCGAACTCCCGACTGAGCCGGCGCCGTACCGGCGTTCGTTGTCGGCACGGTTCGATCCTCCGCACAGCGCGTCGTGACGGCCGCTGGTGTCGTCGATCACGGTGAGCAGGATGCGACCCATGTCGGAGAGCAGCAGCGTTCCCTGCCCGACGTACGCCTGCCACGGGATCTTCATCGTGTCGGCCGGGTTGAAGCGCTCGCTCGGATCGTGCGCGTTGAAGGCCAGGAGATGGACGCACGCGTCGCCCTCTGGATCGTCGAATCGGATTACGGTGTCGCGCCGCACCCGATGCGCGATGGCATGCCCCGCGCCGAGCACCTGCTCCCACAGGACCGTCATGAGCCTGTGCCTCTCCGCACCCGAGCGACGCAGTCGATCTCGATCAGAGCGTTCTCGAGCAGGGAGGCCACTCCGACGCAGGTGCGCGCTGGCAGTCGGCCGTCGGGAAAATAGGTGCGATAGACCGCGTTCATCGCCTCGAACTGGCCGAGGTCCACCATGAAGACGCCCACTCTCATCACGTCGGCGAACGACGCGCCGACGGCATAGAGGATCCGGCCGATCCGGCTCATTGCCGTCTCGGTTTCGGCTTCGATCGTCGCCGGGCCGACCCAGCCAGCGTCGTCGGCGGCGAGTTGGTCGGCGACGTACAGTCGATCGCCGTCGAGCACCGCCTGGCTGAACGGGAATCCCTCATCACCGGGCAGCACGATGTGGCGCACGGACCGAACTATATCGCTGGTCCGCCTTGAGTGCGTTTGATCGCTCGGGCGCAGTTGATCACGTTGCCGCTGGCACCTTTGGCGTTTCGTTGCAGGAAGCCGATCTGGTGACGTGACGCGAGGATCTCGAGATCCTTCTTGCGGCCGGTCCACGTTGCGAGCGAAACGAGGCCGACGAGCAGCCGGTAGAGGTGGCGGAGCACGTTGTCGATTCTGTCGCGGTCACGCCGGTGGGACGCGTAGTCGATCCGTTCGGCCACGAATGGGAAATCGGCAAGCCAACCGGCCTGTAACCCCAACTGACGCCTCAGCCCGTGCGCCGCCCGTGCGCTGCAGAGCGAATTGGTGACCGAGTTCGTCACCGTGCCGTTTGGAGGCCTGCGGCGTTTCGTGCGATCGTTGCGGGACCGGCGTGCACGTGCCGAGAGGATGAACAAATGAGTGATGCTGCTGTTGGTTCAGGTGGTTCGAGCGACGATGCACGGATCATTTCATGGTTGGAGTCCCTGCTGGACGGCAAGGTGGTGTCGTGGTCGCGGCAGCCACGGTGGCGCCCGATGTGGTTCGTGGACATCGAGCGAAACGGTACTGTCGATCGGGTGGTGGTTCGCGGCGAGCGCTCCGATGCGGTGCTGCAGTTCCCCCTGGATCACGAGATGCGCTTCCAACAGGTGCTGCAGGATCATGGGATCCGGGTGCCGAAGGTCTACGGGTGGTGCGATGAGCCCCGTGCGTATGCGATGGAAGCGGTGTCGGGGAGGCCGGACTTCGCCGGGGTCAGCCCTGCTGATCGTGCGGTGATCGTGGATGAGTACCTGCAGGAGTTGGTGCGTATTCATCAACTGCCGATCGAGCCGTTCATCGAGGCCCGCATCGTACGCGGCGACTCGCCCGCCGACGTGGTCCACGTCGGGGCTCGCCAGTACGTGCAGGTGTTCCGTGCCAACAAGGTCCGCCCGGATCCGTTGATCGAGTTCGTCCTCGGTTGGCTCGAACGTCACCCGTTGCCGACAACGGAGCGGGAGGCGCCGGTGGTGTGGGACTCCGGCCAGTTCCATCACGAGGACGGGCGATTCACGTCGGTGATGGACGTCGAGATCGGTCACCTCGGTGATCCGATGATGGACCTCGCGGCGTGGCGGATGCGCGAGACGGTGATCCCGTTCGGTGACTTCGGCGAACTCTACGATCGTTACGCCGAGTTGTCAGGCAAGCCGGTCGACATGGCTGCGATCCAATATCACCACCTGTTCTTCACCTTGACCAACGCGTTGGCGTTCCATCGGCCGCTGGCCGAGCCGATCCCGGCCACCGACTACATGACCTACGCGCACTGGGTCAGCGAGACCAACCTGCACACGATCGAGACCATGGCCGAGTACCTGGGCATCGAACTCGAGGATGTGCCGATTCCCGGCACGGCATCGTCGCCGGTGTCGGCGCCACACGCGCATCTGTCCAGGTCACTGGGAGCCATCGTGGTCGACGACCCGTTCGTCAAGTACCAGGTGCGAATTGCGTTCCGTCTCGCACGCCACCTCCAACGGTTCGACGAGATCGGCGCCGAAGTCGTCGACCAGGACCGCGCCGACGTAGCAGCACTGGTAGGCCAGGCACCGACCGATTGGGACGAGTGCGAAGCCGAACTCGAGCGGTTCATCCTCGCCGACAACGGGGCCCACGATCGCGAACTCGTGATGTTGTTCAACCGGCGGTGGCGGCGCTACAAAGCCCTGATGGGTCCGCCGGGCTCGGCGATGGCCGCGCATCACGTGATGCAACCGTTCGGGCGTTCGGTGCTTTGCTGATGAACTTGGAAACGCTCGTCGCAATCGAGGAGATCAAGCGCATCAAGGCGAGGTACTTCCGGTTCGTCGACACCAAGCGGTGGGAAGAGCTGGCGGATCTCTTCACCGAGAATTGCGAAGTCCGGTACGGGGAGGCCGAGCAAGACCGCTGGATCACAGGTCGCGTTGCTCTGATCGGGCTGCTCCAACACGCCATCGGCGCCGCCGTGACGGTCCACCACGGCCACATGCCAGAGGTCACGGTGCACTCGGCCGGCGGTGTCGAGGAGTTGGAGTGGTTCGAGGGGCCGGTCGACGTGGCGGTACTCGGTGTCATAGTCGTCCTCGATGATCGCAAGGCTGCGTTGGTGGGCGAGTGCGAGCAGGGCACGGCGGCGGGCCGCGGTCATG
>JANMCE010000362.1:0-33831 GCA_031360915.1 Actinomycetes bacterium
AACCCACGATGAAGCAAACCATCGGCCAGCGTGGCTTGGATGGCCTCGTCAGAAAAGAAGTAGATCGGGAAACGCGTGAGGCCGACGAAGCGCGTCAGCACGTACAACACCGATCCGAGCGTAAACAGCTGGGTGTCACGACGCCGCCAGGTTGGCACCGTTGGGTCCACCGGTTCGGAAAAAGCAGCGGGGTCGCGCAGACGTGTCACGGCCCCGGCGACCCTATCCCGGCAATGTCCACCGCGCGGACCACGGCATTCTTGCTTGCATGAGTACTATCCATTCAGTGAGCGCACACGGCGGTGAAATCACAGTTGTGCTTGTCGTACCGTGTTTCAACGAGGCGTCAAGACTCGCGATCGAGCGGCTTCGCGAACTCGACGAGGCTGGAATCGGACTCGTCCTGGTCGATGACGGCTCGACCGACGACACCCGAGTCATGCTTGAGCAGTGGGCGTCGTCACGCGACGGGGCCACGGTGCGCATACTCGATCGCAACTCAGGCAAGGGAGAAGCCGTTCGGGTCGGCCTCCTGGCCGCGATGGACCGCGCACCTCATTGGGTCGGCTTCATCGACGCCGATTTCGCCACTCCACCATCAGCGCTGCTGCGTTTGATAGAACTCGCCCGCCAGCGTGACAACCTTGATGTGGTGCTCGGTTCGCGGGTGGCGATGCTGGGCCGTGATATCGAGCGGTCGGCCTTTCGTCACTACACCGGACGCGTCTTTGCCACGTTCGCGGCCGTCCTGCTCGGCTTCCACATCTACGACTCGCAATGCGGCGCGAAACTCTTCCGCTGCACCGACTCTCTGACACGGGCGCTCGGTGAACCCTTCGCCAGTCGTTGGGCTTTCGACGTCGAGCTCATCGGTCGGCTCGTCCGCAGCGGCACGCTAGTTGACGCGTTCTGGGAGGAGCCGCTCGAGTGCTGGCACGATATCGGCGGATCCCGGCGATCTATCTGGGCGTCCGTTCGCAGCTCTTTCGAGCTGATTCGGATCCGCTCCCGATTGCAGCGTTGGACATGACCGACCTCACAGTCGACGACGAATCGGTCCCTGACGATGTCGGCGACCATCCTGCGTCGACACCCGCAGCGCGGCGACGGCGACCCGACCTTTGGGCGGCCGCGGTCATCCTTCTGTCGGCCTTTCTGCATCTGTGGGATCTCGGGAAGCGACCGCTCGCCCACGACGAAGCCATCGACGCATGGTTCTCCTGGCAGGCCCATACCAGCAACCTCATTGCCTACAACCCCGTCTATCACGGGCCGCTTCGTTTCTACCTCGAAGGTTTCGTACTGGGACACTTCGGAACGACACCCGCGTGGGCCCGGGCCATCGCAGCTCTGGCGGGCATCGCGGCAACGATCGTGATCGTCTGCCAGCGGCGGCTGCTGGGCCGCCACGGAGCGGTGATCGCCGCGTTGCTCTTCACGATAAGTCCCACGATGCTGACGGTCACCCGCACCGGTCGAGAAGACTCCCTCGTCGGCCTGGTATCCCTCGGGCTTATTCTCGTCGTTGCCAACGCACTGCTCGACCCGAAGCCTCGTCATGTGGTTGGGGCGGGTGCCTTGGTCGCCGTCAGCTTCACCCTGAAGGAAACCACCTTCATCCTCGGGTTCGCCGGTGCGTGCTTCTTGGTCGGACTGGCGGTCGTCGCGTGGAGATCGCCGGGCGGATCGGCCCGACGGTTCTTTGCCAAAGTACGCACCCTCGACACGGTGCCATGGATGTGGTGCACCATCGTCTTCATCGCCATCACGATGGTGGTGTTCAGTGCCGGCTTCCGATACGGATCGGGCTTCGGTAGCGGCCTCATCGACGGAATCAGATACTGGCTGTCGCAGCACAAGGTGGCTCGCGGCAGCCAGCATTGGTATTTCTACGGCGCGGTCTATCTCGGCTACGAGTTGCTCCTGCTGGCGGTTGCGTTCGTCGGCGCCCTTGTGTCGATCCGCAGGCGGTCCATCGTCGGCGGATGGTTCATCACTGCTGCCGTCGTCCAGTTCGCGGTGTATTCGTGGGCGGGCGAGAAGTTTGCCTGGCTCGCGATGCATCCCCTGATCCCGGTCGTGCTCGTCGCCGGTATCGGTGGGCAGACCGTCACCGATCAACTGGCGACCGCGTGGGCCGGCCGTCGGCTGCGATTCGTTCCGATGGTCGTCGGTGGCATCGCTGCAGTGCTCACCACGGTCGTCGCGGTGCGACCGGCCATCACCAATGGAGCCGACACGCGGGAACTGCTCGTCACCGTGCAGACCCAGGCCGCGGTGGCCAAGCTCACCGACGCGATGGCGGCGGGCCGACGCAGTGGCCAACTCGGGTCGATACTCATCGACGAACGCGACAGCGGGTCATGGCCATGGGCGTGGTATCTCCATTCGTTCGACAGAGTTGCCTGGGTGACCGTCGATCCGACCCAGCCGCTTCCGTCGGGGTACGACGCCTACATCGTGAGCGCATCGACTGATCCGCCGGTGGTGCCGGAAGGGTATGTCATGAAACGATTCCCGCTGCGGGGTTGGTGGTTACCCGATTACGACAAGGCCGGGATCGACGACGTCCTGCGCTGGTTCGTGACCCGACAGCCGTGGAGCGGACAAGCCACGTCGGATCAGTACCTCATTACCCGGACGACACAGTTGGTAGCGGCCGTAACCGGGTGACGCATGCATGATCGACGGCCGCAACGAAGAACGCACCTGATTCGGGGCCGGTCGGCGCGGATCGGTCGGCGACGAACCGCATATCGAGGCACTCGAAGGTGCGCAGCGCCGAGGAGGCCGCGGCTGATGCGATCAAGCGTTCCTGGGTACCGAAGACGACATATTCGATCCGGTACGTAGCGAGTACACGGGCCATGTCCGAAGGATTGGTGGTCGTGTACAGCGTCGTGAGATCGGCGACCCGCTTGTCGATCGCCGGTTCGTACGCCCGTCGTTGCTGACGCTCGTGGTAGGGCCACCCGATTGGCGACGGCAGTCCCGTCAACCATGACATGCGGCTCGTCCAGCGGTAGTCGACACCGGGCGCCTCGGCGATCGGATGGATCCCGGCTACATTGGCCCGCAGCCAGTCGGCCAGCGCGACGTCGTCTCCCAGCACGAACCGCTGGCCGTCGACCTCCATCGCGAAGCTGGGTGAGAGCACTGCATCGCCGGCCAATGAAAGGCTCGGCGCGCTGAGGCGATCCTTCAGCCGCGCCGGTGTGGCCCACCACCAGAAGGCGCACGAGAGAACCCCTGCGATCGCCACGAACGCGAGGGCGACCCTTCGAAGCCCGGCTCGACGAGCGAGGTGCGAGCTGACCACGACGGCTGATCCGATGGCCAACACCAGCCAGGATTGATACCAGAACTTGAAGACCGTATTCATCCGGCCGCCGTCATTGCGGACCGTGACTACCTCGACCGCAGCCTGAATGATCCAGCCGAGGGCGAGCACCATCGGACCCACCGCCGCAAGGCCGCCAGCCTCGGTCTTGCGTCGCTGCCATGCCACGCAGGCACAGCCAAAGGCCAGCGATGCCGTCAACTGGAACACTGCGAAGGCGGGACGGATCAGGGTGTAGGCCAGCTCCGCCACGACCGCCGCGAAGACGACGATGTGAGCAGTCGTGATCCGTCTCCAGCGCCGTCTCGACCTCTCCACCGCCGCACTGGCCGCGTCGAATACGACGAGCGCACTGAGCGCTACGAACAGGCCGTAATGGCGCAACCAACTGGCGGCCGGAGTCCTGAGCTCGGCGGGGTCGAAGCCAGCGTCGAACACTTCGCCTCTGCGCACGTATGGCCAGAACACAATCACCACCACGGCCACGAACGTGGCGACCGGAATAGCCAGCGGCCGCCACTCCGATCTGCGCCACCCCGCCACCGCCACCGCCGACCCGACGAGGACAAGCACTAGCGGGAAGTCCCACGTGTTCGTCATACGAACGAACCCGACGACGACCCCGAGCGCGGCACCAAGAAGCACCGCGTCGCGTCGCCGGTCGGCCGCCACCAGCACGTCGTGCCACGCCCAGGCGAGCACGCCGACCGCAAGGATGATCGGGATGTCCATGAGGTGGGGATGCAGGTCGGCGAAGAGCAGCGACCAGGCGGGGAACTCGGTGATCGCCACGGAATCGGGGATCACGCGACTGAGTACCCACCAGTCGAGCCGCCCGGTGCCGAAGTGCCCCGTCACCTTCCTCCAAAGGGGCGGCACGATGGCCGCATTGCTGGCGAACAGTACGAAGAAGGTGGCCAGGAAACCGCCACGGATGGCAGCGCGCGCCGACCTGGCTCGGTCACGCCATCGCTGGTGGAAGCCGCCGGCAAGGGCCGAGCCGAGGGTGAACGCCGAGCCCGCACCGCATGCGCCGACCACAGCGATACCGAGATTGAGGACCAGGCCAGGCGTGGTACGCAAAAGCCGGGCCGGTGCCATCAGCACGTACCACCCGCCGTAGTAGTAGTTGAGTGCGCCACCCGAGAACCACGGGTCATACACCGGCAGTGTCCTCGAACGAAGGACCGCGGTGAGGAACGTCAGCTCGAAGGGCTTTTCACCGCTCCGATTCGGATGCCACAGGTCGGGGTTCGCTGCCCGCAGGAACACTAAGGCGACAAAGCATGCGACGGTGAGGGCCTCGACGCACAAGAAGATGCGCCGCCGTGCCCGCCAGAGTTCCGCGAGTTCGATACGCCGACACCACGCCCGCCGCCCGGCCGCCGCAACGAAGGCCGACGCCAGTAGGGCAATGAGGCCGCGGTCGAGCGTGCGGCCGAGCCATGCGGCGCTGATGAAGGTCGCAAGGGCCATGGTCAAGAGGCCCAAGATTTTCGAGACGCCCAGGCCGGCGTCGGGGAGGCGGCGCAACAGTGGGAAGCAGAGCACGAACGCCGCGGCACCGAACAGTTCGACGAGCACGAGGAATCCGAAGGCGTGGAAAAGGCCCGAGCCGTTGACCGAGAACGCGTCATTGTACGTCGGTCCGCTGGCGTTGAGCCGCAGTTCGTCCGGGGTGAGGGTTAGGCCGTTGGCGGCGCCACGATTGGGGTCGACGGCCACCGCGGTTGCCGCACCATCGATATCGAGCGCGTCGAGCAGTTCGGCGCGCTCGACGGTGCGCACCTTCTGCCAGATGCGCACCTCGGGGTGGTCGTAGACGCTAAAGGCCTCCTCGGCCCCGACTTCACCGAGCCGCCACGGCCCGACCTGAATCCCGCTCCGGAACGTCGCTACTCGCTGGAAACCGGCACGCCCCGTGTCCAACGCGTCGAAGAAGGCAATGGTGGATGGGAATCGCGCCGGCATCCGTCTCACGACACCCCAGATGCGAGGTGACGACTCGATCACGTAGTCGATACCAGAAAGTTGATCGGCGAGCTTTGCCGTCTTGGACACGCTGTCGGGATCAACGAGGTTGAGCTGCTCGATCCGATAGGCACTCGCATCGATACCGGGAAGGGACAGCGGCAGCGAATCGTCCCACGCCTCGGCCGAGACGACGCTTTTCGCGGGGACGTGCTTAGCGATCCAGCGCGAGGCGGCGATCCGGGTGTTGTCGGCGCCGTACACGCCGTGCACGAATCCGACGCCCCAGACGGCCGAGAGCCCGACCGCGACGAGGGCTACCGCTGCAGCGGCTCGACCACCGGGACGCGGGGCTCGACGCGCGAACCGAAGCGTTGCGGCTACCCCTAGGCCGGCGATGGCGTAGAACGCGGGCAACATCGGATAGAAGTATCGGCCGGTCGGCCAGGCCGTGGCGGTCACGTAGACGAATGGGAGGGCCACCGCCGCGGCAGCGGTGCACGATGCCCAGCGCCCGGCCGGGCTCATGAACCCACTGAAGGTTTGACCATGGTTCCATCTCCCGCCCCACCGGTGTAGCGCCATCGCCGATGCGCCGAGGCCGAAGGCGAGCAGCGTGCCCGGCCCGAGGGTGAACCGCCCGAGCCAGAGCAGCGGCTGCAGCACTGGCGTACGGCCCACCCACTGGAACGAGGGCGGCCAGGTGGCGCTCGTCAGCCGCGGTAAGCGGCGGACATCGTCGAGGAAGTCGGCCGAAAGGCCCATACCCAGCCCATTGAACGCGCTGGGCTCGAGCACACGGAACGTCACCAGCGCGCCGATGCCCATCCCGCCAATGCGCACGACGTCGCTGCGCCGCCGGTAGCGCCAAAGCAGCAGAACGACGCCGATAGCCGGCACCGCCACCACGCCGATGGTCGAGAGTTTCGCGGCGAGCGCGAGTCCGCCCGCGGCACCGACCATCAGCCCGGTACGCCACGAGTGACGCGAGCTTGCACTTCGGTCGAGTCGCAGGGTCGCAAGCACCGTCAGTGCGGAGCCGAGACCAACGAGGGGTTCGCTCCCGAGGAAGTGCGAGTACTGGATCGAGAGCACACAGAGCGCGTACAGGCCGGCCGCGATCACCCCTGCCGTGGCGCCCCCGAGACGACGGCCGATGGCGGCGATGACCACGATCGTCAATGTGTCCAGCAACGCACTGATGACGCGGCCCACGAGATCCACCTGGTATCTGTGGTCAAAGCGGGCCCGACCAACGTCGTCGATCAACGGGACGCCGACGGCATTGAGGCCATGGGCGATCAGGCTCGCTGGTTGTGTTCCGACCTCCACCCCGTCGTGCAGCCAGCCGCTGACGGAACGGGCCATCGTGAGCGAGATCGGGCCGTAGAGGAACTGGTCGTTGACCCGGTAGGGGTTCGATGGGCTTCGTTGCCCGTCAAGCCAGTCGAGCGCTGGACCGAGAACGGTGCTGTGGGGCGCCGGTGCCGGGGTCTTGGCCAGCGCATCCGCGGTGATTGCCCAAAACCGTTCGTCGGGGTGCTGGTGCTGACGCTGGTCGAAGTCGACATTCCACAGGCGCAGCACAAGGCCCACGATGGCGGCGACGACGACAAGCACGCGGAACCATTGGTTGGATCGAGAAGCGGTGTCGGTCTCGTCCACTAGGGCCGAGGGAACGGCGTGAAGGTCTGGCGGCCGAAGGCCACGGTCTCGCGCGTCGCTCGCACGACGGCCGCTGCGAGCCGACGTACGTTCAGCGTCGACGCGCCGTGAACACGAGGCAGGTGTGTGGTCTCCAATTCCACCAGCCGGGCCTGGCTACGCACCGCACCAATCACGAGCAGCAACGACGGAGCAAACGCTGACGCCGGCATCAGGGGAGCGAGATGGAGATACAGCGATCGACGCACAAGCTTGAACGGGACGTTGCCGTCAGGGACCCGGCGCCGGGCCATCAGAGACACGACCACTCGCGTGAATCTGGTGAGCACGAGCCGATGCCAGGGGTCATGGCGATCGAGCCGCATTCCGAGCACGAGGTCGGCCCGCTCACGCGCCGCCCAAAGCAGCCCGAACTCCGAGACGTCAACCTGCCCGTCGCTGTCGATGTGGAAAATCCATTCCCCAACTGACTCGTCGAAACCGCGTCGAACCGTCGGGCCGTGCCCCGAGTTGGTAGCGTTCGTGAGGAGCCGGATTCGCGGGTCGCCCGCGGCCTCTGCAGCAAGAACACCTGCAGAGTCATCCTTCGAGCAATCATCCACGATGATCAACTCGCTGCCGGGCACCACGTCGAGAACGTGCTTGCGGACGTCCGCGATGACATCGGCGACCCCTGCTGCTTCGTTATAGACCGGCATGATGACCGACAACGGCACTGGGCTCACCGGTTCGAGTTCCGGATCTGGGCTCACAGGCTCCACGCTTCCTCCGGCGTTCCGTCGGCGATCCAGCGGGCGGCGTCGACGCCCATCTTGACCGCGTGATCCATGTTTCCCAGCTCGTACCGCCACGCGCCGAAGCGCCCGCGTGCGAGTACGCCGCGTTCCATGAGCCACGGCTGGATCACTCGCAGCGCGGCATCACGACCCAGGGTCGGCACCGGGTAGCCGTAGTCGACCCGGTCGATGTGGACGCTCGCTATAGGCGCGTCCGGCGGAACGAGCCCGTGGCGGCGCAGCGCCGCGTCGACGGCCGATGCCAGGTCGCGCTCTTTGAGCGGTCGCCAGTCGGAACTGGCGATCTCGGTCATCCAACTGCAGTAGCGATCGGTGCGCCCGCCGGGCACATTGCTGGCCGCGTACTTGGCGAAGTTGGTTGCCCGGTAGAACGGCACATCGGGCTCTGGGAAGTACAGCCACGATCGCTCATCGACCAGAGGCGTCTCATACCCGATGCCCACCACGGTGACGGTATTGTGCACCAGCTCACGCGCCGCGTCCCGAACCCCAACATCGACGGGCGAGCTGATGCAGTTGACAAGGGTGTCGAGGGCCGCAGTCCAGACGAGGTGGTCAAACGCCAGCGTCTCCCCGGACTCCAGCACGAGTCGACGGTCGTCGAGGTCGACCGAGCGCACGCCGCTGCCGAGCCGGATCTGGTCGGAGACGCTGATCGCCGCTCGACGATAGATCTCGCCGGTGCCGCCCTGCTTCGGGAAGGCGAAGAGATTATTCGGTCCCCAAGCCTCATCGTCGACCCTGCTGATCAAGGAGTGGACGGCGTGACGCCAATCGACGGTGCTGACGCGTTCGGCAATCCAGCGCGAACTCATGGCCTCGGCCGGATGCGCCCACACTTTTTCGTTGTATGGACGCATGAACAACCCGACGATGCCGTCGCCGAACATCGAGTCCATCCAGGTGCGGAAGTCGACAGACTCCGACACGACCGGGCGTTGGGCATGCTGGGCGGCGATCAGGCCGACGATGGCGTCTTCGGCCATCTGAGCTGGGAGTCGGTGCAGGTTGTTCTGAAGCGGATACGGGATCCACTGCCCTCCGAGCTGTACGAACGACGAGCGCTCATGATGTTCGACGTCTTCGCCAATGACCTCGGCCAGGAGTCGGTCGAATTCGCCATAGTGCGAGAACACCACGTGTCCGCCGCGGTCCCACGTAAAGCCGACCGGGTCAACGAACGATGCCGCCAGGCCTCCCACGCGCCCCGTACGTTCGAGCAGGACCACGTCGTTGTATGCCAGTTCTCGCAACGTTCGTGCGCACGCCAGCCCGCACGGACCGCCACCCACGATGGCCACCGTTCCCCCCGCCATATCGAGACGCTATCATTTTCCTTCCAAACCCAGTGGACGTCAGGTAAGCTGTGCTACACAGTGGTAATCGGCCCGAAGGCGGACGAATGAACCGGAAAATCACACACCTTGTGTTCGCGGGGACGCTGGTAGTCGCTTTCTCGGCCATGTCCAACTACGCCAGTGCCGATGCACATAGCGACCCTCGTCGGCCGAAGCCGACGGCTACTCCGCAAAAGGCGCACAAGTGCAAGCCCAAGCGTGATCGCGACGATGACCACGACCGGAAGAAGTGCCCGACGCCAACGGCCACCCCGACAGCCGTGGCACCCACGGCCACGCCAACCAACACGCCCGGCAATACCCCCACGGCCACACCGACCAACACGCCCGGCATTGTCCCCACGCCCACGGCGACCGACACGCCCACAAACACCCCCACGGCGACACCGACCAACACCCCAGGCAATACGCCGACCGCCACCCCGACGGCAACGCCCACGAACACGCCGTTCGCACCCACGGCCACCCCAACAGCAACGCCCACGAACACGCCGATCGCACCCACGGCCACCCCAACAGCAACGCCCACCAACACGCCGTTCGCACCCACGGCCACCCCAACGGCAACGCCCACCAACACGCCGTTCGCACCCACGGCCACCCCGACGGCCACGCCGACCCCGTAGGTCGGCAGCTGAGTCACCGCCGGGTTCGGTAAATGCGGTAGTCACCCTCGGCGAAAACCTGCTCGCCATGGCGCGCCCAGTAGTCGTCTGACGCCTGGAACTCCCGGCGTTCTGGTGGCCCGATGACGACGAAGTCGACGCCGTACTTTGCGACGGCAGCATCGACTCCATCGGCCCCTTGCAGGATCAGACGAGAGTCGGACCACCGCTGTGCCCAATCGGCGAGCCCGAGGTCGTACGTCCAACCGGTGTAGCCCGTCACGACCCGCCGACCGCTGAGCGACATCACGGCTGAGTAGTTCGTGGCTCCGTAAACGAGCACAGCATCGGTTTCGGAATGGGTGCGGAGCCAGGCGGCGGCATGGAGGTCGGCCGCCTCGACCCACGGGATCGCCGTCGATCGTTGCATCGCCCGCACGGTGTCGAGCCCGCCTGCTGAAATCATCGCCATCACGCACGCCAATGCGCCGACCCGCACGATGGTAGTGACAGCCCTACCCCAAGCGGCCCCCGTCGACCTTCGAAACGCCCGGCTCAGCCACGACGCTACCGCTACGCAACCGGCGAACTGCCAGAACAGAAAGTACTTGGTGTTGTTCCATTCCGCTGGATGAAAGGCGATCACATTCGGGACGATGAACCACAACCACAGCGGTAGGGAAAGTCGACGCAGTCGGGGCAGTCCGCCTCCGAGTAACGCAAGACCGGCGAACAGGGGAAGCAGCAGCCCGACGTTGCGAAACCAGAACCAGGCCCACGGTTGCCCCGAATCGCCGGCCATCCACCCAACGAGCCAGCGGATCGAACTCTTCGTCGGGCTGATCGCCCATGCCAGTGGGAGACCGATGACCCCGGCCGGTATCAGGAACCACCACCACGTGCGCTTGCGGTCGGCGACTAGGGCAAGCGCGCCGAGCGCCAGGCCCGTCAGAAGCATGTGGGCGTGGCCCAGCCCGAGCACCCCGATCAGTACCCCCGACGCCGCGAACCCGCCGCGACGCCACGCCGGTCGAGACGCCAGCAGCAATACGAGTACGGCCAGACCGACGCTCCACCCCAGCAGCGTGCTGCGTTGGGCGTACAACGACGCCGAGATCGTGTTGTCGACCCACAGATGTTGATCGGGGATTCGGGCGTAGGTCTGGGGAAGTGAGGTGAGGATGCCCCTACCTTTCTGCGAGAGATCACGCGCGAAGTAGAACGCGCCCACGCCTCCCGAAAGGACAAAGAGCAGCAGCGAGAACGCCGCCGTCAGCCGTGATGCTGTCAGTCGCTCCACTGCGCACCAGAGCAGCACCGGGAGCGCAGCCGCGAGCACCCAGACCGACAGCGTCATGGACTGGGGCAAGGTTGCCCGGCTGACCGTGAACAGAGCTCCGAAGAAATCGGCGAGGAAGTGGTACCGGAAACCGGTTCCGGTCGCGATGGGAAGGTCGAGCCCACGGTTGTCGCCGTAGGCGAACGAACCGGCGTAGGCCAGGTGGGCCGACCAATCGGCCCAGGTCGCCAAGCTGCCGGCGCTCACGCCGGTCGCAGTGGTCTGGTAGGCGAGGGAAAGAATGCGCGTCGTGACGGCGAGCGACGCAGCGGATACGACCGCCAATGGGCGCAAACTACCTGCTCGCCTCGCCCGTCGGCGCAGACGACGCCAGGTCCAACGAGCCTCTCCGCCCAATCGAGCATGGTGACGGTGGATGCCAGCTGCCGCGGGAACCAACGGTACCGCCAGCCCCGTTCCGAGTGCCACCCATCCCATGCCGACCATCTCGAACATGAGCAATGTCGCTACGGCAACCGTGACCACGCCGACGACCGCGCCGACGGCGATTCGTTCCTCAAGCCGTAGGCGAGGAGCGAACCATGTGGTCAGCCCGAAGCCGACAACGACAATCACGATCAGGACCGCCGAACTCGCCATCATCGCTACCAGTATCGTTCATGCCCATTACGGAAGGAGGGGTTACGGGTCAGGCCGCACGGGTCATATGGCTCTCGACCGTTTCCAGACGGTGGTTTCGTTGGCGGCGATCTCGGGTATGGGTCACAAGCCGACAGTGAGGGGTTCTGACTGCCCTCGTAAGGAGAACCCATGCACGACCATGAGTTGGTGCACCGCATCAACGAATTAGCCAACGAAGAACATCGCTTGGAACAGGCGCACGTTGGCACCACGCTGAGCGACGATGAGCTGAAAAGGCTCCGGGCAGTCGAGGTCGCCCTCGACCAGTGCTGGGACTTGCTGCGTCAACGTCGCGCCCGCCGCGACGCCGGGATGGACCCCAACGATGCAGCGCTGCGGCCCATAGCAACGGTCGAGGGTTACCAGCAGTAGAGCCAGAGGACTCGCGCGCCGGAACCACCTGCACCCACGTCGACACACTCGCTGACGTCACGCCATCAAGCGACGGTTGCGAGGACTGCCTGCGCATCGGCGGCCATTGGGTCCATTTGCGTCTGTGTATGCATTGCGGCCACGTCGGCTGCTGCGACAACTCTCCCAACCGCCCGCCACCGCTCACTGGCGCGCACAAGCAGACCATCCTGTGATCCGCTCCTATGAGCCCGGCGAAAACTGGTGGTGGTGTATGCCGATGAACTCTTCTTCGAGATCGACGGGCCTCCCGGCAGGAGTCACGACGGGTAGCGGCTGGCGAGTTCGGTGATGGTGCGTGCAATGTGTCGCACGAGTTCGGGTGGGTTCACTGCTTCTGCGTTGAGACCGAGTCTGGTTGACCCGGTAGGTGCGCATTGTTCGGCGGGAGCGGGCCATCACGTACCAGACGCCCGCCTTCAGCACGATCCCGTGCGGGTCGATGCGGCGTCGCACCAGGGTTGGTTCCTGCCACCGCCGGTAGCCGATGATCAGTGTGGTGTGGGTGCGCAACGCGTTGGCGACGCAACGGAGGTGCGGCGTGGACGCGGCACATGCTCGACACCGACCGGCCAGACCTGGACGGGTACGTCGCAGACACGATGGCCGACGGCCTGGCCGGCAAGGCGAACTGAACGGACGGGACCATGACTCACACATCACCCGACGCTGGTGAAACGTGGGAGGTCAACTGGACAATGTCATTCACAAAGTACCCGCGGCCGGGCCACTCAAGCCAGGACGTCGCCGATGTGATGCAAGAGTCGAAGAAATCGAACAGAACAATCGCTCATGGGCGCCGTGCGTGGCTCGGCGGGTAGCCGACGGTTCGTTTGAACGCTCGACTGAAACTTGCTTCCGACTGGTACCCGAGCATGGCCGCGACCTGGGCGATGGAAGTTCGGGGGTCACTCAGCCGGTCGACTGCGACGGCCATCCGCCAGCGAGTGACGTAACGCAATGCTGGCTCCCCCATGAGTTCGGTGAACCGCGCCGCAAAAGCAGAACGCGACATTAACGCCACCGTAGCGAGCGACGCGACGGTCCAGTCGCCGCCTGGTTCACGGTGGATCGCGGCGATCGATCTGCCGATCTGGCCGTCTCGTAACGCGCCCAGCCAACCCGTACGGGCGTTGGGATCGTGCTCCAGCCAGAACCGAATCGCTTGGATCACGACGATGTCGCAGATGCGGGTCACGATTGTCTCGCCGCCAGCGCGAAGCTCGCGTGCCTCGCTGCCCATTACGTCGAGCATTCCTCGAATTCCCGACGTCGGGGCTGACTCGTTGTCGCGGACATGAATGATCGCTGGCAACACGCCGATCAGATTGATCGCCGCCGGATGCTCGAACTGCACCGTGCCGCAGATCAACTCGACAGGATCACCACCCTCGACGCCGTGACGCAGCACGGCGTAACGGTCGCTCAGGTAGTCGTGGGGCAGATCGAAAATGCTCGGGGTACTCACCCCGGACTGCGTAGCAAGGCGGTGACCGCGGCCGTGGGGCACAAGAGCAACGTCACCGACGTCGAGGGTGACCGTGTCCTGACCATCGACAGTGAGATAGCAGCGCCCGACGATGACTGCATGGAACGACAAGCTGTCACCCATCGGCGGCATCGCTAGGCCGCACGGTGCACCAAGCTCGGTTCGGCAATAGAACGCGCCGGTAAGCCGCAGGAAATGCAACGCCTCGCCCAACGGATCAACCGTCGTTGGGATCACGGCTGGGAGCGGGACGCTCATCACCAGAACCTACCTGTTCTGGACGATCAGGCATGAACGTTAGACGTACCGGCATAGACCATCCCGATGCGACCGTCACGATGAATGACATGACCAACCTCATCGAAACCCATCCCGCCGCTCCGACCGTCGAACCTACCCAAACGAAACGGATTACGAAGATCCTTGCTCGGCGCTCGTTCTGTGTCGTCGCCACCACGTCACCATCCGGACACAGCCACGCTGCCGGTGTGGTCTTTGATTGGGCCGACGGCGCCATGTACATCCACACGATGCGATCCAGTCGCAAGGCCCGCAACATCGCCGCCAACCCGAACGTCGGGATCGTCGTTCCAGCCCGGCGGCTACCCGTCGGCCCACCATTCACCATCCAATTCCAAGCGACCGCAACAATCCTTTCGATGACCGATGCAACGATTCGAAGGTTGCTCGCCGAACGAAAGCTCACCACAACGAGCGGCCACGGAGCACTCGATGAAGCAAACGGCTGCTTCCTGCAGATCACACCGGCAGGGGCCATGCACACCTACGGGATCGGCGTGCGCATCATCGGCATCATCAGAGATCCGCTGCACGCCGGAGCCCGGACCACCGGGTGGAGCCCAGCATGAACGATCGCCTGATCGGCACTGCAGCGCTCGTCGCAGCGGTCGGTGCGGGAATGGTCGGCGGAGTCCTGTTCGCGTTCTCGTCGTTCGTCATGCGGGCGCTCGACGACCTCGACCCACCGCAGGCGATCCGCGCCATGCAGGCAATCAACGTTCGAGCCGTCAACCCGGTATTCATGGGCCTGTTCTTCGGTACAGGTCTGCTCACTGTCGCCGTCGCCTGCATGCCGTTGCTCCGTAGCGGCCACGATGCCGACTGGCGGCTCGGCACCGCTGCCGTGCTCTTCGTCGTGACCATTGCCACTACTGCCGCCTATCACGTACCGCACAATGATGCTCTCGCCCGAGTGGACGCAACGAGCGCCGATGCTGCCCAGATCTGGCATGCCTACTCCGGCAGCTGGACCACCTGGAACCATTTACGGATGCTCTGCGCCGTCGTTTCGTCTGCACTCTTGATCGCGTCAGCGGCAGCGAATTTCGGCGGCCCTCTACCGTGAGGGCAAGGTCGAATCGGTGTCGAGCGTCGACCACTACGTTGGTCCCACGTGAGGCCTCCCGGGTTGCGGTAGTCGACGGCTGGCATCTCATCGTCGTTGAGCACATCTGCGTCGACGTGAATCCAGAACCCGTCGAGACCGGCACCGGCCACGACACTGGAGGGCTCGATCAACACACGATCCAAGACCGTCTTTTGTGGACGGTCTCAAGCCGGATCGTAGTGATGGGAGTGTCTTCGATGTTGATGCCGGCACAGGTATCGGTGCCGTCGCCATGCACCCGGTAGCCGAAGACCGCGACGTGTTGATCATCGACCAGCCGCGTCCGTCCGGCGATAGGCCCGAACACATCGCCCGCCTGACGAGACAGCGGCCAGTCGCAGGGCGATCGCCGCACCATTCCCCTCGTCGCACAACCTGCGGACAGTTCAGGTAGGCAGGTCACCCCTGGCGCGCACGTGGTATTGCGCCACACGACACAGCCGAATGTCCGAATCGGTCGAGATCGCGAGCCACCTGATCATCGACCACTTCGCCGAAGGCTCAACGACACGTAGTTCCACGTAGACACAACTACGAGATATCCGTCTGCGGGCTCACACCCGAACGGCTCAAACCGCTGTTCGGTCCGCTACGACAGAAGGTCGGCAATCGCGGTGAAACCCTTCGCGCGTGCGTGCTCCAGCGCGGTGGTCCCGACACCGTCGGCGATCGCAGGGTCGGCCCGGCGTCGAGCAGGATCCGCACAATCTGCTGGTATGGCGCGTTCCCATCGCCCAGGATCACCGCCTCCAGAAGCGCGGTCCAGCCGAGGTGTTGACGTGATTGACGTTCATGCCGATCTTCGCGACCCGTCGCACGTAGTCGACATGGCCCCGCTCGCTTGCCGGGATGATCGAGATGCCACCGAAGCGATTGCGGATCGTGAAGTCGAGCTTGGCGGGCAACAGCACTTCGACCATCGCGACGCTTCCGTCACACCCGTAACGAGCCAAGGCGTGTCGTGCTGCGCATCCCCCACGTTCGGGTCAGCACCGAAGGCAACGAGTAGCCGAGCGGCCGCCACATGGTCGTTCTCGACGGCGAGCAGCAGCGGCGTGCGAGCACGACTGTCACGCGCCTCGATATCGGCGCCCTGGCGCAAGGCAATCGCGACTGCATCCGGGTCGCCGGTACCGGCGGCCGCGAGCAGATCGGTGTTCGCGTCGGCGGAGCCGTTCGATTCGAGCGCGGCGCCCAACGTCATCGCAATTGCCGTCTGGCGATGGCTTTCGGCGTGAGCGAGCGGCAGCACGCCGTCGCGCGTCGAACGAAGTGTGAGATCGGCACCGCCAGCAACGAGTAACCGAACCGTGTCGACATGCCGATCGTCGCCCTTCCCAAGAATGATCGCTTCGTGCAACGCGGTCCAGCCCAGCCGGTTGACGTGGTTCGGATCGATGCCCTCACGAAGCAACCGACCAACGACCATCGCGTGGCCTCGCTCGGCCGCCCGGATGGGCCCCGTGCCGTTGTAACTGTCGAGCGACCGCACATCGGCCCGATGTTCGAACGTCAGGGCGAGCAGTTCACCGTACCCCTCGCTCGTCGCGATCAGGAAGGCACTCTGCTGAGTCGAGTCCTTCGCGTTAACGTCGGCCCCCTTGGCGATGAGCTGTCGGGCACGTTCCACATCGTTGTCCCAGGCAGCCGCGATCAACTCGGCATCGAGTTCACGCTGGCGCTGGCCCATACCTTCACTGGCGACAGCGGCGAACTGGAAAAATGGGTGCACCGACTCGACCATCTCGGAATCGAGCACGGTCGAATCAAGGACGCGGCCGCCGCCGTCGGCGCACACGCGGTAGTGCCGTGCACTTTGCGGACTCGTACGTGCCCACCCGATACGCTTCATGACGCACGCGTAGCGATGATTGGAACGCTGGCCAGTCCGCTACTGCTGATCGAGTTTCATCCGATCGGAATCGGTCCGAATTGCTCGACATCGACGATGACATCGGCAGGGATGCCAAGCCTCTCCGCAGCGTCGCGAAGGGCATCAGCGTTTGCCGCCTCGTACAGGCAGTAGGTCTTCTTTTTGTCCGCGGAGAGGAACGAGTACACCCATCGAACACCAGCGTCGTCGTTGACCTCTCTGATGTGGGCGTGGTCGATCGCGGCTATGTCGAGCCGTTCGGCGAAATTACGTTCGATTACGAAGAGCGGCATCAAGTCCCTTTCGTCCACGTCCGGGTCGGCATCGATCGCGTTCTTGTCACTAACCGTATCGCAGCGGACGGCGCCACAGCACCGATTTCTCGGCGCGTGCGCGTGAGCTGTGCGCGATACTTGCTGTGAAAATACGTAGAGGTGAACACGAGGTGAGCACTTCAACTTCCACCATAATTTTCACTGACATCGTCGGTTCGACCGTGATCCGCGGGCGAGTGGGTGAAACCGCGGCCGATGAGCTGTTCCGGGGCCACGAACGGGCTATGCGCGATGTGGTGACGGCCCATAACGGAACGGTCGTCAAGACCGGCGGTGATGGGATCATGGCATCGTTCCACTCGGCGACCGACGCAATGCGAGCGGCGGTCACGCTGCAGCAGCGCACTGTCCAAGACTTTCCATCGTTGAAGGTGCGGGTCGGGATCGCATCGGGTGACGTGAGCTGGGAGGAGAGCGACTGTTTTGGGATGCCTGTTGTCACTGCGGCACGCTTGCAGGCCGTCGCAGCAGGCGGACAAATCGTGGCGAGCGCGCTTGTGTGCCTCCTGGCCGGCGAGCGTTCTGGCACGACCTTCACGTCGCTCGGTCGGTTGGAGTTGGCGGGCATCACGGATCAGGTTGAGGCATTCGAAGTCGAGTGGACGCCGGCCCCGACTGCGGAACCCAACCGTTGCTTATCGATCCCGCCGCCCGGGGCCATTGCTGCCACCCCAGTGTTCAGCTTCGTCGGTCGCATCACCGAGTGGGACCTCCTTGCCCGAGCGTGGGAGTCGGTTAAAAGCGGGGAGTGCCGCACCGTGCTGATCGGCGGCGAGGCCGGTGCGGGCAAGACGCGCCTTGCGTTCGAGTTTGTTCGATCAATCCAAGCTGAGGGCCCGGTGGTGTTGGGCGTCTGCGACGCCGAACTTGCGATCGCCTGGCAACCGTGGGTTCAGGCGCTCACTCAGATTGTGCGATCGATGCCTGAAGACGTGCTGGCCGAAATGAGCGATGAACTCGCCGACCTGGCGACACTCGTCCCTGCCCTCGGTCGACCGAACGAAAGCGGAACGCGACCTCGTGAGACAGATCCGCACACACAGCGATTCAGGCTCTACGGCGCAGTCGATGCGCTGCTTGCCGCCGCAACAAACCTTCAGCCCATCACGATCATCATTGATGACCTGCACTGGGCAGATGTGCAGACAATCGGCCTGCTGCGTCATCTTGCACGAGCGGATCAGTCCGCCAAGTTGCTGGTGCTCGGCACGTTCCGCGACACCGGCGACGAGATCACCGAACCGTTAGCCGGTTGTCTGGCCGATCTCCGAAGGGTTGAAACGGTCCAACGCATTCGGCTCGGCGGGCTCGATGATCCGACGGTCTCGGATTTCGTCGAACGCGCCGTGGGTCACGAGCTCAGCCCCGATCTCCGTTCGCTCGCAACGACGCTGTGGACCCGCACCGGCGGCAACGCGTTCTTCGTGAGCGAGTTGTGGCGCGACGCCATGTCGCGCGGGACGATCGTCAGTGTGAACGGAACATGGCAAGTCCCTCATCAGGCCGGAGTCGAAGCCGATGTGCCGGACGGGGTTCGCGAGGTTGTCGGCCATCGTTTAACGCGATTGTCGCCCCAAGCTCGCACCCTCGTTGGCGTGGCGGCAGTTGCACGCCAACGCATCGAGTTCGCTGTGCTCGCTCGTGCCAGCGGGCTTTCCGACCTCGATGTAGGGAACGCGATCGATGATCTGGTCGGCTCGAAGTTCCTCGTGGAAACGGCGAGCGATCTCGCACCTCGCTTCGAGTTCACCCACGCAATCGTTCGGGAATCGGTGGAAGCCACACTCGCGTCATCGGTTCGAACGTCTCTGCACCTGTCGATCGCGGAGGCAATCGAGTCGATCCATCATGCTGATCTCGAACCGTTCATTCCGGACCTGGCACGTCATTATCTTGCTGCCGTCCGTCACGGCACGACAGGCAAAGCACTGCTCTACAATCGGAAATCAGCGCTGCGCGCCACCCGATCCGGTGCCTACGATGTCGCGGTCACCCATCTCGAAGCCGTGCTTCCGTTGGCCGAACCTGGCTCGGCAGACGTCATCGAAATCTTGTTGGAGTTGGGTGCGGCGCGTACTCGCGGTGGCAACGCCCTCGGGTCGTCCGATGACTACACCCGAGCGTTTTCACTTGCGAGAGACGGCGGGCGTGTGGAGCAGGCCGTTCGGGCGGCGCTCGGCGTGAGCGAGAGTTATGCGATGTGGGGGGCGCAAAGCGCACGGGCCACCGACATCTGTCGAGCCGCGCTCGCCCTTACACGCGGTGGCGATGATCCGTCGCGTATCCGACTACTAGCGTCGCTCGGAAGGGCATTGGCGTTGTCGGGCGGACGAATCGCTGAGGCGGTGGAGGCCACCGACGAAGCGGTCGCGGCTGCCCGTCGCCTCGGTGATGATGAGATCACGTTGCATACGTTGAGCTGCCGGCTCCACACCAACTTTTTGTCCCCGCAAAACTTCTTGCAGGATTCGCGTGACTTCGGTGATCTGTCGTGGCGCGTCGGCGATCTGTTCAGCTATTGCTGGGCTCGTCACACCTACACGAGGGTGGCACTTACGTTCGGGTGGGTCTCCGAGGCCGCAGCGGCGACGAAGGAATTCGCCGCGATCGCAGCCCGCGAACGATTCGCGACGCTCTCCATCTGGGCCGCATCCAACGAGGTCGTGCTTGCGTTGGTCGCTGGTCGGTTCGATGACGCCGAGCGCATTGGCCTCGAGATCCAGGCACGTCAGCGTCAGATGGGTATCGACGACATCGACGGCGTGTACAGCGTCCAGATGTTCGCGATCAGACGCGAACAGGGCCGCCTCGGTGAAGTCGCTCCGATCGTTCGGCTGGCGGCAAAGCTGAACCCGAGCGAGCCGACGTGGCGACCTGGTCTCGCGGTGCTCTGCGCCGAACTCGGGATGCTCGACGAGGCGCGCCATGAATTTGCGACCATGGCTCCGGACGGGTTCGCTTCAGTTCCCCGCGACTCGATGTGGCCGTGCAGCCTCACGTTTCTCGCCGAGGTGTGCGTCGCCGTCCGCGACATCGACCAGGCACACGTCCTCTACGCCGCTCTGGAGGAATTTCGAGGACTGACAATGATGGCCGCTTTCACGATGAACTTCGGGCCAGCCGAACGATTGATGGGAAGCCTCGCCGCGTTGCTGGGCCGGAATGACGATGCGCACCAACACTTCGTGGCCGCGCTCGACCTCGCCGAAAGAAGCGGGTCACCCGTTTGGATCGCCCAGGTGAAATACGCGTGGGCAGTCGCGCTCGGCGACCCGGGCGGGTTTCTCGCCGGCGTACTTGCCGAGGCCACCTCGCTTGGCATGACGACACTCGCCAACAGAAGCAGCGCGGTCCTCGACGCTCTCGGCCGACCGCACCCGGCATTTCGAGACGGTCTGTCGGCCCGCGAGGTCGACGTCTTGCGGCTCGTCGCAGGCGGCCGCTCAAACCGCGAGATCGGGGAATCGTTGTTCATCAGCCAGCACACCGTCGCGAACCATGTACGGGCCATCCTTCAAAAGACCGGCTGCACCAACCGCGCCGATGCGGCGGCGTACGCAACACGCCACGCACTAGTCGGATCTGACTAGTGGCCGCTCGACTCGACTCGAGAAAGGGCAGGTGAAACGGTCAGACCTGTCGATGACGGGTCGCAATCATCGGCGTACCGTGCCAACAGATCACCCGATCACCGACTGGAGGATGACCAATGCCCACCACCACCAAACCGGTCCTCACCGACGACATGCTCGCCCGGTTCGACCAACGCTGCCCCATCTACGACCGGGAAAACCGGTTCTTCACCGAAGACTTCGACGAACTGGTTCAGTCCGGATTTCTCAAGATCGCGATCCCCACCGAATTCGGCGGAGGCGGCCTCGGCCTTGACGCGGTCTCACAACAACTGCGGCGCCTCGCCTACGTTGCCCCCGCAACAGCAGTCGCAGTCAACATGCATATTTACTGGACCGGACTAGCCGCCGACCTACTGCGGGCCGGCGATGAATCGTGCCGTTGGATCCTTGAGAAGGCGGCCGACGGCGAAATTTTCGCCGCCATCCACGGCGAACCGGGCAACGACATTCCGCTGCTGCTTTCCAGCGCCACGGCCGCCAGAAGTGATGGCGGCTGGCTGATCTCCGGCCACAAGATCTTTGGGAGCCTCTCGCCGGTGTGGACCTACGCCGGCTTCCACGCCATGGACACCTCCGACCCAACCGCACCACGCATCGTTCACGGGTTTCTACCCCGCGACGCGGTCGGCTACCAAATTGTTGATACGTGGGACACCCTCGGCATGCGAGCCACCCAAAGCCAGGACACCATCCTCGACGGAGCGTTCGTACCTGACGCGCTCGTCCCACTCGTCTGTCCGGCGGGGTTCGCCGGCGCCGGGCCGTTCCAACTCGGCGTGTTCGCCTGGGCGCTTCTGGGCTTCTCATCGGTCTATCTCGGCGCTGCGAAACGGGCTTTCGACATGACCGTCGAACGCATGCCCCATCGGACCTCGGTAGCGCTCACCCGATCGATGGCTCACCACCCCGAAGTACAGCACAACGTCGCCGAAATGCGCATGACCTACGACGCCGCAGAAGCCCTCCTCGAACGCACCACCAGCGACTGGACCAACGGCGTCGACCACGCCGACTGGCCGATCCGTTTCGTCAGCACCCGCCACACCGTCATCACCGGCGCCTACAACATCGTCGACCACGCGATGGACCTTTCCGGCGGTTCAGGGGCGTTCAAACGGAACCGCCTCGAACAGATCTACCGGGACGTCCGCATGGGCCGATTCCACCCCGGAAACACCCTGCTCGCCCACGAACTGATTGGAAAGCTCTGCCTCAATATCAACCCCGACGACCCACAACGCTGGGGCTGAGCAGCGGAACCGACCAGATTTCCTGAGCCGATCTTGCGTCAACAGTTACCGGCCACTGTCCGAGGGTTTCCCATCACGTAACGAAACCAGGCGCAAGATCAAGGCATCGGAGTATCGGCTAACGACCCGACAAGCAGCCGCTCGCCGAGGCGAACGGCGCAGGCGAGGAGCCAATCATGAAGGTTTTGATCGATCAAGACCTCTGCACGGCGACGGGCTCTGCGAGGAGATCTGCCCGTCAAAATTCCAGCTTTTCAACGGCATCGCCTACGTCCGAGACGCCAACGGCGCACCGATGCTCAATGGCGGCGACACGGAGATCCACCCCGCGCTACTCGATGCAGTGCTGGATGCCGCCGAAGAACGTCCCGGCGAGTGCATCTCATCGACGCGTAACCTGGACACGGCCGCAGCCCTTGGCCGGGCCGTTGGTGTAGGTGCGGCTCGGGTTTTCTGGCATGCTTATCTGGTGGATGGATCCAGCCCCGAGAAGCACGAACCCGAGCCCGGAGTGCCAGACAGCGTGCGGAGTGACGGCCGCGCCGCGATTGCCGTCACGCTGTTGGCGTTGTTTCTCATCGGCTTCCTGATTAGCCGGCTCGTCTAACGATTCGATAACGGCGCTGCGATCTTCGGCACGCCGTGGATTCCCGCCGGACGGCTGCGATCTACGCTGAGTTGCATGATATCGCCACTGCAAGATCAGCCACTTTTTCCCCACCTCGTCGTGCGAAGTCTCGAAACCCACGACAACAAGCCGTGCCTCCATATTGCCGGGCGGACGGCAACGTACGGCGAGGTTCGTCGACGCACCAGCCAGATGCTGCAGGCGCAACGGGCGCGAGGCGTGGTGAAGGGCACTCGCCTCGCCGTGTTGTCGAAGAATCGTCCCGAGGTGCTGACCAACCTGACCGCCTCACTCCTCAACGCATGTGTGATCACGCCGCTGCACCCGATGGGCTCTTTCCAGGATCACGCCTACGTGATCGGCGACGCCGAGATCGAGTGCCTCGTGTTCGACGCCACACACTTCGTCGAGCGGGCGAGTGAGCTGAAAGCGAAGTACCCGCACCTCACCCTTTTGGGCATGGGCCCGAACGAGGTCGGTGACGACTACCTCGCGCTGGCCGACGGGTTCGAGCCGGAACCACTCGTTGCGCCTGACGTTGCGCCCGAGGACCTCTGCACGGTGATCTACACCGGGGGCACGACCGGACGCCCGAAGGGTGTGCTGATGACCCATCGGGTGTGGGCGGCCATGACGTGGATCCAGATGACCGAGTGGGAGTTCCCCGATCCGTTGCGCATCGCCATCGCCTCACCCCTGTCGCACGCTGCCTTGTCGCTCGTAGCACCCGTGTTGCTATCGGGTGGTGCGTTCTACGTGATGGAGTCGTTCACGCCCGACGGCTTCTTCGACCTCGTCGCCGAACACCGCATCACCGCCACGATGCTGGTGCCCGCCATGCTCTATGCCCTGCAAGGTCATGCCCGCTACCAGACCGCCGACATGTCCTCGATGGAGACGATCTTCTATGGAGCCTCGCCCATGAGCCCGGCCAAGCTCGCTCAGGCGATCGAACACTGGGGTCCGATCTTCTTCCAGTACTACGGTCAGACCGAGGCGCCCATGGTGCTCGCCCACCTGAAGAAGGGCGAGCACGATCTGACCAAACCGCAACGCCTCGCCTCGTGCGGTCGCCCGGTGCCGTGGATGCACGTCGCGCTGCTGGACACGGACAATCGCGTCGTTGCCCCTGGCGAGTCGGGTGAGATCTGCACCCGAGGCCCGCTTGTGATGAACGGCTACAAGGACCTTGCCGACGAGACCGCCGAGACACTGTCGGGCCAATGGCTGCACACCGGCGACATCGGACGCTTCGATGAGGACGGCTTTCTGTACATCGTCGACCGTACGAAGGACATGGTGATCTCGGGCGGCTTCAACGTGTTCCCACGCGAGGTTGAGGATGTCCTCACCACGCACCCCGCCGTCAACATGGTGATGGTGATCGGCGTCCCCGATGAGAAGTGGGGTGAGGCCGTCAAAGCCGTCGTTGTATTGCGGCCAGGCACGGACCCATCACCCGAACTCACCCGCGAATTGCAGCAGTTGGTGAAGGACGCCAAGGGCTCACAGCAATCACCGAAGTCGATCGACTATGTGGACTCGCTGCCGCTCACGCCCGTCGGGAAGCCCGACAAGAAGGCAGTGCGGGCCACGTACTGGTCCGGCACCGGGCGATCGGTGTCGTAAAGGTCTCGCAGCGTAACATTCTACAAAGGGAGCGAAGGCCCGACACACGGAGCCGAAGCGCCGCGGGTCGGGCCAAACCCTAGGTGATCAGGCCTTGCCGAGGGCCAGGTTGCCCACGTCTTCGAACTTCGTGGTAAGCGGAACGATCTTGCCCTTGTCGAGCTTGCTGAACACCACGCTGCGGTTGAACAGGCGGTTGTAGCCCTTCAGGCCATCGGTCCACTCCTTGGTGAAGTCGAGCACCGGCACCATGCCGCCGAGGTCGAGTTTGGAGGTCTTCTGCGCGGCGGCGTAGAACGAGTCGGCGGTGATGGCGCCGCTGATACTGGACGCAACCTTCTCGAAGGCCACAAACGCGGCCCAGGTGCCCATCCCGCCGAGGCTGTTGTAGTCGAGCTCAGCCAGGTTGTAGCCGCCCTCTTTCAACGCAACGAGGTACTCTGCCCACGGCGGGGTCGAGATGTCGGGGTACATGCCGGCGGCGACGTCACCATCGGTCGACGCTTCGTTGCCCTTCGCCGAGACTTCGTTGAGGTTGCCCTGCGGGCCGTACTGGCGAGCCGTTGTGCCCGACTGCGTCCAGGCGGTATTCCACGTGATGAACGGCGTTTCGGACATGATGCTGATCACGCAATCGGCTCCCTTCGTCGCCTGAGCCACCTCGGATGAGTAGTCCTTGGCCGTCGGCGGCAGGATCACTTCGGCCCCAAAGGTCTTGCCTAACGCCTTGATCGCGTTCTGCATCGGCGGGATGAAGACCTGCGCGCCGTCGATGATGACGGCGTTGATATTCTTGCAGCCGTCCTCGACCGCTCGTTTAACTGCACCGACTGCGTACATTGGCTGGTTGCCGACCGGGAACGAGTGCGGGTCGGTCAACTCGGACGGCGTGATCGGACAGCACTCGCCGAACCAGGTGATGTTCGACTTGGCGATAACGGGCACGATGCTCTCGGCGAAGTAGGTGAACGAGCCGACGATCGACACCATCTTGCCGTCGACCGCTTGCCGGGCGCATGTGGCGGCAACTGCAGGGTCGAACTGCTCGTCGCAGACCGTGACCTTGAGCGGATGCCCAGCGATACCGCCACGCTTGTTGATGTACTTCTCATAGGCCTGGGCGGTGTTGGCGATGTTCTTGTATGTCGGGCCAGCGGCGTTGAGCGTGGTCACCGTCATGACCTGAATCGGATCACCCGCTGGGGCAGCGGCTTTGGCTGCGGCGGTTGTGGCTGCCGCGGCGGTTGTGGCTGCCGCAGCGGTTGTGGCTGCCGCTGCCGCTGCCGTCGTTGCCGCCGTCGAGCTGGCCGGTGCGGTCTTCGTCGAACTCCCGCACGCTGCGAGAGCGAGGGCGATGGCTGTTACCGCAGCCACCGTCACTCGTCGGACGCGTCGACCCGACGACGCTTTGATTGTTGTACTCACGTGAATCCCCCAAGCTTGCTTTGACGGGCCCCCAGGTGTGCCCGAGACCGCAACTCTTGCACACCGCCGAGTGCCATCGCGACAAGCAGCGCGCCACCCCATTTCCGCGCGCTTGGACCGTCGCTCCCAGCCCACCGTTGAAATTGGCGCGCGTGGGCTCTCGGGCGAGCTAACGTCGTCTTGCGTTAGCGCTGTCGTCTCGAGGCGAAGCGCTCTGCAAGGGGGACGATGAACGAAGTCATCAGATTCGCGCTTTTGGGGTTAGGAGTTGGCGCGCTCTATGCGTTTGCGTCCCAAGGCCTCATCGCGATCTACCGGGGCACCGGCGTGCTGAACTTCTCGTTGGGCGCCACCGCGATTGCCGGCGTATTCCTGCAGTGGGAGTTGCAGTACCAACACGGCATGCCGTTCCTGCTGGCAGCATTTTTCGGTGTCTCGTTGTCGGCGCTACTCGGGGTGTTGACACACTGGGTCATCATGCGGCCGTTACACCGGGCCAGTTCGCTCGTCCGCGTCATCGCCACACTCGGTGTGCTCGTCACGATCCAGGCAGGCGTTGTGATCCGGTACGGATCGAACGCACGCCAGGTCGCGAGCTGGCTGCCGACCAACCGGGTGACGCTGTGGGGCAACGTTGGCACCACGGTCGACCGCTTCATCCTGCTCGGCATTGCCGTTGTATCCGCATTCGGTTTGTGGCTGCTCTACCGCTCGAGCCAGTTCGGCCTCGCAACCGAGGCAGTATCGGAGAGTGAGCGCCAAGCCTCAGCGATTGGCGTCTCTCCGAACCGCATAGCGATCTTGAACTGGGCCCTCGGGTCGGCCATCGCTGCGATCGCGGGCATCCTCGTTGTACCAATCATCACCCTGCAGGTCACGGCAATGACCGAGCTCGTGCTCGCGGCCCTGGCGGCAGCGCTCGTCGCGGACTTTCGGTCGTTCCCGATCGCCACGGCTACCGGCGTAGCGCTCGGCGTCGGCCAAACTATCGTCGGCCGGTTCGCTCACCAGCAAGGGCTCGGGCCATCGCTCCCGTTCTTGGTCATCATCGTCTTCCTCGTCTTCCGCGGGCGTTCGTTGCCACTGCGCGACTACTTCTTGCGCGAGATGCCGACGCTCGGCAAGGGTCGCATCTCGTGGGATTGGATGCTGTTCGGGTTCGGCGGCGTGATTTTCCTGATCGTGACCAAGCCGTCGAAATGGATCGACGCCATCACGGTCTCGCTCGGCGTCGGCATCGTGCTGCTCTCCATCGTTGTTTTGACCGGCTATGCGGGACAGCTGTCACTCGGGCAATACGCGATGGCCGGGTTCGGCGCGTATGTCGCTGGCCGACTCGCTTCCGTCTTTCACATACCGTTCCTGCTCGCATTGCTCGCCGGTGTTGTCGCGGCCATTCCGCTCGGCGTGCTGTTCGGCCTTCCCGCCGTACGCACACGCGGCATCAACCTGGCAATCGTGACGCTCGGGTTGGGCACCACGATGGAGTTGATGCTGTTCCGTAACCGGAACTACACCGGTGGTGTGAAAGGCACCCTGGTCGAAAGTCCGACCCTCTTCGGCTACGACATCAGCTCGATCGACCATCCGCAGCGCTACGGCATCTTCGTCGTCTTCATGGCGATGCTGGCGGTGTGGGTCGTCGCGAACGTACGACGCGGCCGAAGTGGTCGCCGGATGATCGCCGTGCGCACCAACGAACGCGCCGCAGCCGCGCTCGGTATCGACGTAGTGGTGACCAAGCTGTTCGCCTTCGCTCTCGCCTCGGCGATCGCAGCGCTGGGCGGCATCCTCCTCGCGTTCCGGCTGACTTCGATCAGCTACCAGTCGTTCACCAACTTCACGTCCGTGACCTTCGTCGGCTTGGCGCTCGTGGGCGGCGTGGGCCAGCTCCTCGGTGCGTTCGTCGGGGGCACCATGGCAACCGCCGGCGTAAACCAAGAACTCCTCCAAGCGACGTGGGGCAACGTCGGGCGATGGATCCAACTGATCAGCGGCGTCGCAATCCTGCTGACGGTGCTCAACTACCAGGACGGCGTGGCGGCCGAATGGGCCAAGATTTTTCGGTTCCTCAAGAGGACGAAAAAGTGGGGTCGGTCATACGTGATCGAACTCGCCGACGTCGCCGACCTCACGACTGACTACCATTCCCGTGTCGAGCCGCGCACCTTGGCGATGGATGGTCTGACCGTCCGCTACGGAGCGGTAGTTGCGGTCGACAATGTCAGCTACGAGCTGAAGCCCGGCCGCATCACGGGGCTGATCGGACCGAACGGTGCCGGCAAGACGTCGCTGATCGACGCCTTGAGCGGTTTCACCTCGGCCGAGGGCCGGGTACTGCTCGACGATGTCGATCTGAGCAAACAATCGCCGGTACGCCGCGCCCGGGCCGGCGTCGCCCGGTCGTTCCAGTCGCTGGAGTTGTTCGAGGACTCGACTGTGTTCGAGAACCTGAGCGTGGCCGCCGATCCGCAAGATTTCGGGTCCTATCTGCGCGATCTGGTGTGGCCGGTCAATCCTCCGTTCCCGCCTGAGGTGGTCAGGGCGATCATCGAATTCCAACTCGACCAAGACCTCCACCGCGACGTTAAAGATCTGTCCTACGGCAAGCGGCGCCTTTTGGCGATTGCCCGTGCCGTGGCGATGCATCCGAGCGTGCTTCTCCTCGACGAGCCGGCCGCTGGTCTCAGCTCGGCCGAGAGCACCGAACTGGCCCAGGTCGTACGCCGCCTCGCCGATGACTGGGGTATGGCGGTGCTCGTCGTCGAGCACGACATGAACTTCGTGATGGAAACCTGCGATGAGGTCATGGTGCTCGACTTCGGCCGGCTCATCGCGTCGGGAACACCGGATGAGGTCCGGGCCAACCCCGAAGTCGTCGCCGCTTATCTCGGTACCGAGACCGAAGACGAGCCGATCGTGAGGGCGGCCCGTCCGATCACGGCGTCCATCGTCGGAGGTGCCGCATGAGACCTCTCCTCGAGACGCGACAGCTGAAGGCCGGGTACATGAACCGAGCCGTGGTGCAGGGGATCAATCTCAAAGTGCAGCCGGGCGAGGTGGTCTGCCTTCTCGGCCCCAACGGCGCCGGCAAGAGCACGACGCTACTCACCATCGCCGGCGAACTGACGCCGGTTGACGGGATCGTCATGTTCAACAACGTGCCCACATTCACCCCGATGTACCAGCGGGTCCGCGGGGGCATGGCCATGGTCACGGAGGAACGACTCATCTTCACGAAAATGTCGACCCGCGACAACCTTCGCATCGGCGGCGGATCGATCGAGGACGCGCTGGCGCTCTTTCCCGAGCTCGAACCCCGCCTCGCGGTACGCGGGGGGATGCTGTCCGGCGGCGAACAGCAGATGGTTGCCCTCGCTCGCGCACTCAGCCGGAAGCCGTCGCTCCTGCTCGCGGACGAGTTGTCGCTCGGGCTGGCCCCTATGGTCGTCGACCGGCTGCTCAGCGCAGTCCGCCTCGCCGCCAACACACAGGGCACGGGGGCGCTGATCGTCGAGCAGCATGCCCGCAAGGCATTGAAGTACGCCGACCGGATGTACCTCATGGCTCGCGGTCAGATCCTGCTCGAGTTGCCCGCCGACGAAGCGATCGCCCGTCTCGACGAGATCGAGGAGTTGTACCTGCGAGGTACGTCGGAGACCGAGGAAGACCACATCGAAAGGCTCCGCCGGAAGAACAAGCGCAAGGCGTGGCGGCGCCTTCGGGTTCGGGAGCGCGACCTCGCTCGGCTGACCGGAAGGATCATCTCCACCAGGAAGGCGGAAGATGACGAGTACTACTTCGACAAAGAACAAGAGCGGCGCGACCGCGCCATGCGAGCAAGGAAATAACAGACATGGGTTACAGAACCGCCGAACTGCCACCGGTCGACCTCGACGAGTTCGGCAAAATGCCGTTCTTCGAGCGGATGAAGATGCTGCAGCTTCACTGGGTGGAGCAGGGCTTCGGCACCCCAAAACAGACGATCACGTTCTACGTGTGGAAGATCTTCTACTACGCGCTGTTCGGGTTGATCGTCTGCGGTGCCTTCACGAAGGGGCTTGAGTTTAACAACATCGCCGGTTGGTGGGACCAGCCGATCCTGTACCAGAAGCTGATGGTCTGGACGATCTTGCTCGAGATCATGGGGCTGGCCGCTACGTGCGGCCCGCTGGCGTTTCATTTCGACCCCCCGATCGGCGGCATCCTCTACTGGTGGCAGAACGACACGTTGCGTGTCCCGCCCTATCCCAACCATGTCCCGTTCACGAAGGGCAGCCGACGCACGCCGTGGGATACCGGTCTCTACAAGCTCATCGTGTTCTGGCTGGTGATGATGCTGTTTCTCTCCGGCAACCCGGTCGCTGGGATGCCGGAGGGTAGTGCCGGAACGATGCCGCGGTGGGCACTGGTCACCTACTGCGGCCTGATCGTGCTGATGGCTCTTCGCGACAAGATTGTGTTCCTGTCGGCGCGCTCCGAGCAGTACGTGCCAACGATGATGTGCTTCGGGTTGTTCAGCAACTTCCACGACATGATCATCGCTGCGAAAATCTTCATGGTCGTGATTTGGATGGGCGCCGGGTTCTCGAAACTGCAGCACGGTTTCTCCAGCACGGTGGCGATCATGGTCCAGAACACGCCGTGGATGACCTCCGACAAGATTCGCAAGCGGACGGTGAAGGACTATCCCAACGACATTCGGCCGTCGCGTCTCACACACCTGCTGGCCCACGTCGGGGGCACCACCTGCGAACTGGTCATGCCGCTGGTGCTGCTGTTCTCCCCGTGGCCGTGGGCGACCTGGATCGCCATCGTGTCGATCTGGATGCTGCATTCGTTCATCATCTCCACGATCCCGATCGCGGTGCCGCTGGAGTGGAACGTGTTCTTCATGTTCGCTGTCGCGTTCCTGTTCGGCAACTTCCGCGCCGGAAGCGGCTACGGCGTGGGCGACATGAAGCCCGCGCTGCTGGTGATCGTGGTGTGCGTCGCCCTGTTCCCCATCGTCCTCGGGGCGTTAAGGCCCCAGTACGTCTCGTTCCTGGTCGGGATGAAGCAATACGCTGGCAACTGGGCCTCGGCCAGTTTCTCGTTCCGCGACAAGTCGATGGAGGACCGGATCAACGAAAAGATCGTCAAGGCTGCCGACAACCAAATCGACCAGCTCGAGCCGCTTTTCGGCCGAGAGATCTCCGAGATTTTCGTCCAGAAGGCCGTCGCGTTCCGGATGATGCATCCGATGGGCCGGATGCACATGTCGGCGTTGATGCGCCACGTGCCGTCGATGGACACCCGGATTCAACGCGAAGGCGAGTTCGTCAGCAACGTCCTCACCGGGTGGAACTTCGGCGACGGCCACTGTCTGGACGAGCGACTGATCGCCGGGATGCAGGAACGTTGCCAGTACGAGCCGGGCGACGTCGTGATTGCCTTCACCGAGTCGCAGCCGGCCTTCACCAAGAAAGTGCAGTACCGGGTGATCGATGCGGCGCTGGGCACGGTGGAAAAGGGCTGGTATCACAACGACGACGCCTACAACGAACAACCATGGCTACCCAATGGCCCGATTCCCCACACCATCACCTGGACCAAACCGGGCTACACCGCGCCAGGCGTCGCCTACCCGGGTGCTGCCGGTCGAACATGACCACGCTTGGTTGACCCGCCCGGTGACGAAGTGACCTTGGCGATTGTCGTGGGCAGCGGGCCGAACGGGCTCGCTGCCGCCGCTCGTTTGGCGCGCGCCGGGCTAACCGTCACCGTGCTCGAAGCCAGCGATTCAATCGGCGGCGGCACACGTAGCTCCGAGATGATCGTGCCCGGGCTGGTGCACGATCACTGCTCGGCGTTCCACCCGATCGCGGCTGGATCACCGTTCCTCAACCAGCTCGATCTCGCTGATCACGGTCTTCGCTGGCTACAGCCCGAAGTCGACCTTGCCCATCCGCTCGACGACGGATCGGCCGGTGTGCTTTACCGATCGATCGATCGGACCGTCGACGGGCTTGGGAGCGACGGCCGCCGTTGGCGTCAGATCTTTGAGCCGTTAGCCGCGCACTTCGACGACCTGATCGCGGATGCCACCCAACCGCTCGCCCGGATGCCCCACCATCCGCTGGGGTTCATCAGATTCGGCGTTGGCGCCATGTTGCCAGCTACAACCTTTGCTCGCGCGTGGAAGACGCAGGAGGCAAAGGCGCTGTGGGCAGGCGTGGCCGCGCACACCTTCCATCGACTCGACCGTCCGTTCACCACCGCGGTGGGGCTGATGCTCCTCGTGTCCGGCCATGCCGAGGGGTGGGTGATTGCCAAGGGTGGCTCGCAGGCCATCGCCGATGCGCTCGCCGCCGACATTCGTCAACACGGCGGGGTCATCGAGACCGGCCGGCGCGTCACATCGGTCAAGGACCTCCCACCTCATGACGTACTGATGCTCGATGTTTCACCGTCGAGTGCAGCCGACATCCTCGGCCATCGACTGCCAGCCCGCGTCGCTCGGGCCTATCGCCGCTTCCGGCACGGACCGGGAGCGTTCAAGGTCGACTTCGCTATCGAGGGCGACGTCCCCTGGACCGCATTGGCTGCTCGCCACGCGGGCACCGTGCACGTCGGCGGTGGCTTCGACGAAATCGTCGCCACCGAACTGGCCGTACATCAAGGCGATATGCCCGCCCGTCCGTTCGTGCTCGTTGGCCAGCAGTATCTCGCCGATCGGGGCCGCTCGGTCGGCAACATCAACCCGTTGTGGACCTACGCCCACGTGCCACATGGGTATAGCGGCGACGCCACTGCCGCCATCATCGCTCAGATCGAACGGTTTGCACCCGGGTTCCGCGAGCGCATCGTCGGCACGGTAGTGCGCACGACGACCGAGATGTCGCTGTGCAACGCCAACTACATCGGCGGCGACATCATCGGTGGCGCGGCCTCGCCCACCCAACTCCTCTTCCGACCACGAGTGGCGCTCGACCCCTACTTCACCGGCGTGCCCGGCGTGTACCTGTGCTCGGCATCCACACCCCCCGGCGCGGGAGCACACGGTATGTGCGGCGCCAACGCCGCGGCCCGAGCCTTACATCACCTCGCTGGCGGGCGGCCGTAGCGGTCCGAGGACCGGAGAAGGTGTTCGCCAGGGAGTGGGAGTGGCAGCAGATCGTCGCCTTTACCAAGGGTCTTGGCGTCGTGTCCGGACGTCGACGGCATGGTAAGTCGTTCTTGCTCCGCGAGTTGACCGGCGGGCGCTCAGACAGCATCTACCACCAGGCGATCGAGGTCGATCGACGGACTGCGCTCGACCGGTTTGCCAGGTCGCTCGCCAAACGCCATGGCTGGCCAGCGCCACCCCGATTCGATGATTGGGAGCAGGCGCTCCGGGCCGCATTCACGAATGGCGTTGCTCTGCTCGTACTCGATGAGTTCCCGTACCTACTCCGATCCTCGCCTGAGTTGCTGTCGGTAGTGCAGCTACTGATTGACGATTGGCGCCAGCTCGGTGCCGCGAACGGCCTCGTTCTGTGCGGTTCGTCACTGTCGGTAATGTCCACCATTCTTGGAGCCGCGAGCCCCCTCCACGGCCGAGCGACCCTTGATCTCTCGATGCCCCCGTTTGACTACCGAACCTCCGCCGCCTACTGGCAAACCCCGAACGAGCAGGTTGCTTTCGTCGTTGATACCATTTTCGGTGGCGCTCCCGGCTACCGGGAACTCATGGATGGGCGCCTACCGACAGATTTCGATCAACTTGGGGAATGGCTGGCTATTGGGCCACTGAACCCGGCCCACGTCCTGTTCTCCGAAGACGACTATCTCCTGCGCGAGGAAGCCAGTTTCAACGACCGAGCCCACTACCTGTCGATACTTCGAGCGGTCGCCCATGGTGCCACGACGTCCTCCACTATCGCTGCAGCATTGGGCCGAGACGCCAGAAGCCTCCATCATTCGATCAACGGACTCTTGCGGGCGGGATTGGTGGAGTCGATGGATGATGCACTGCGGGATCAGCGCCCGATCTACCGCCTGACCGACCCG
>JANMCE010000378.1:0-4226 GCA_031360915.1 Actinomycetes bacterium
GTCCATTGAGACCGAGGAACCAAGAACGCCGGCGCCGACGTAGGCAACATCGAGCAGTTCCATTAGCCCCTGCACCGTGCCGTCCTCACCCATTGGTCCATGCAGCAGCGGCAACACAACGGTTGGGATGTGCTCATCGGCGGCAAGGGCGGGGTGGTACGACGTGGGCGAGCCGATCACATCGACGCCAGTGTCGATGGCCGATTCGGTCGCGAGCGACGGTGTGCGCAGCTCGCGAAGAGCGGCGTGCGCCGCAGCGTCGGCGTTGACCCACCGGCCTTCCCGAGTGATGCCAATGGCGCTCACGTCATACCGGTCCGGATCGAGTGCGTTCAACACGTGCGCCGCCGTTGCCCGGCTGACATCGTGCTCGGCGGACTGGCCGCCAAACAGCACGATCAGGCGAATACGGGGCGGAAGCGGCACGGGCGATGGCACCGGGTCAGACTAGGTCGCCGGTAGTGTCAGGCTCATGCGTTTGTCGGTCAGTGAGATAGCACACGCCGTAGGTGGCCGCGTGGTGGGACCTGACCCGATGGTCGATGGCTCGTCCTACGACAGCCGCGAAACCCTGCCTGGACAGCTGTTTGTGCCGGTTATCGGCGACCGTGACGGCCACGATTTCGTCGATGCCGCCATCGCCAAGGGTGCGCGTGTGTACTTCTCGAGCAAGGGCACGCTCACCGATGCCGCCACGTGTATTGAGGTGGCCGATACAGAAGTGGCGTTCATGGCGCTGGGGTCACTGGCCCGAACGAAACTGCCCGATCGTGTGGTGGGCGTGACCGGTTCGGTGGGCAAAACCAGCGTCAAAGATCTCGCCGACGCGGCCTTTCGCACCCACTACCGAACCAAGGCCAGCCCGTTGAGTCTGAACAACGAACTCGGCCTGCCCCAGACACTGTGCAACGCGCCAGACGGCACCGAGGCGGTCATCGTGGAGATGGGCATGCGTGGCCTCGGCGAGATCACCCGTCTGTGTGAGGTTGCCCGGCCGACGGTTGGCGTCGTCACGATCATCGGTGAAGCGCACACCGGTCGACTCGGTGGACTCGCGGGTGTTGCCCAGGCCAAGGGCGAGTTGGTGGAAGCGCTTCCAACCAGCGGTTTCGCCATCCTCAACGCCGATCAGGACATCTGTTTTGCGCTTCGCAATCGCACGAGCGCATCAGTGCTTTCGTTCGGAACAACCAGCGGCGATGTGCGCGCCGACGCCATTGTTCTCAATGATCTCGCGCAGGCGAGCTTTATCTTGCGGACCCCGTGGGGTGGCGCGCCGGTCCAACTCAAGCTGAGCGGCATGCACATGGCCGCCAACGCGGCGGCTGCTGCTGCAGCAGCCCTCGCCTGTGGTGTGCCGCTCGACCGGGTGGTCGAAGGCCTGACGACCGCCAGCCTGTCTCCGTGGAGGATGGACGTGCGGCGAGCGCCGAGTGGCCTCATCGTCATCAACGACGCCTACAACGCCAACCCCACCTCTATGGTCGCTGCCCTCGATGCCCTGGCCGCGATGCCTGTAACCGGACGTCGTGTCGCTGTCCTCGGGCTGATGGCCGAACTCGATGAAGACGGACCTGCCCGTCACCGAGCGATGGCGGAGCACGCACGAGAACTTGGTATCGAAGTCGTTGCGATTGCAACCACCGACTACGGCATCGACCCCGCGAATGATCCGATGGCCACAGTGGCCGGACTCGGTTCGGGCGACGCCGTGCTTTTCAAAGGGAGCCGCGTTGCGGGCTTGGAAACGCTGGCGCTGCAGGCACTGCACTCCGGAGAGCCTGCCCTGTAAAGGTTTCGTCTGGGATGCTCCGACCGACCAATTCGTTGTGGCAGTCTTAGGGCAATAGATGTCAGCGGGGGCTGGCATCGCTCCCGGAGGTCGTATGAGTACCGCCGCACCGCCATCCACCATGGCCGACAAGGGCTTGAAAGGAGGTTCACTCGGTCTGGTCGCCGTTATCGTTATCGGTGTTGCGTCCACCGCACCCGGCTACAGCCTCGCCGCCGGAATCGGCGGCATTGCCGCAAAGGCGAAAGAGCATTCGCCCTTCATCATGCTGTTTGCGTTCGTTCCGATGGCCTGTATCGCCGCCAGCTTCTACTACCTCAATAGGGCCGATCCTGATTGTGGTACCAACTTCACCTGGGGCGTGCGAGCGTTCGGCCCGAAGGCCGGATGGATAGCCGGCTGGGGCTGCATCGTGGCCGACCTCGTCATCATGCCGAATCTGGCCGGGGTATCGGGCCAGTACTTGGTGCTCCTTTTCAGCGAGAAAGCGGCGGAGAACATCTACCTGACGACCACTATCGGCGTGCTGTTTATCATCGCCATGTGCTGGATCTGCTGGAAGGGTATCGAGCTTTCGGCTCGCTCGCAGGTGGTGCTGTTGGGTACCGAAATGCTAATCGTCACGATCTTTGCCGTCGTGTCGTTGTCGAAGGCCTTCAAGGGAATCACCAAGATCGCCGATGTCACGGGAGACGACGGGGTCGTGACCGCCACGACCTATCAGTCGATGAAGCCGAGCCTTTCATGGCTGTCGCCCAAAGGCGTATCCACATCCGACATCATCGCCGGTTTAGTGCTGGCGGTGTTCATCTATTGGGGTTGGGACACCTGCGTTTCGGTCAACGAGGAAGCCAAGGACTCGGCCACCACACCTGGTCGAGCGGCCGTCTTGTCTACTGTCATCCTGCTGGTGATTTATCTGATAACAGCGTTCGGCGCGGTTGCTCTGCTGGGCCCCAACTTCGTCAGCGACAACAGTGGTGACGCCATCTACGCGCTCGGCAAAGTGGCGCTGCCCTCGGTGTTGCTCAAGCTGCTGATCATCGCCGTGCTGACCTCAGCGGCAGCGTCATGCCAAACCACCATCTTGCCCGCCACGCGGACGATGCTGTCGATGGGCTCGCATGGCGCCGTTCCGGAGAAGTTCGCTCGCATCGATCCTCGACGCCTCACCCCCGACTTCAGCACCTGGTTTTTCGGTGTCGGGTCGATTGCGTGGTATCTGCTGCTGGTCATCGTGAGCCACAACACCAATACCGACCTCTACTCGTCCTCCATCGGCGCCGTGGGCCTGGCCATTGCGGTGTACTACGGGCTGTCGGGCATCTCCTGCATCGTCTTCTTCCGGCGCTGGGTCTTAAAATCAGCAAAGAACTTCCTGTTGATGGGTGTCCTCCCCGGCTTCGGTGGAGTTGTGTTGCTCTACGTGTTCGTCAGAACGGTGTTCGACAACGTCAAAGCCGATGGCGATCGCGTCCTGCTGATCACCGGCACCGGCCTGCTGCTGGCAGGCGTGCCGATCATGCTGATCTGTGCGGCGAAGTACAAGAAGTTCTTTTCGTACCGATCCGACCCAATCGACACGGTCAAGGACCCGAACAGCAATGACACGCTCGCCGCACCCCTCGGCACCTACGTGAAGGGACGCTAACCATGGCCGTTCTTGTTGCAGGAATAGGTGGCGACACAAGCGGTGCTGCCGCTGCTCGTACAGCGGCCCGGGTGGCCAGCCTCATGGGCGCCACGCTGGTGCTGGTGTTCGGCTACGACCCGACCCGGCTCGGTCCTCGCGGTGGTCCGTTGGAAGAGGAGATTCTGGCCATCGGTGAGCGAGCCATTGACGAGGTCAAGGCGGAGATTCTCGGCTTGTATCCGGACCTAAACGTCGAGTCCGAGTTCGTGCAGGACCGCGCCGTTGAGGCACTGATCCGCGTTGCGCAGGCTCGCCACGCCGAAGTGATTGCTGTCGGCCACGGCGGCGAGGGGCCCATGCGAGGTGCGCTGTTGGGTTCGATCACCTACGAGATGGTGCACCGTGCCCCAGTGCCGATACTTGTCGTACCCGACGACGAGGAAACGGAATAACTACGGAGTGAGCAGGGTCGGGCTCTCGTAGTCCGGCCCTGCAGTTGCCTCGTCGGCTCCGCTGCCACCGAGCTTCGCCCACCAGCCAATACCGACTGCGCTGGCCGCGCCTATGGACAAGACCCAGCGCCCGCCCAGACGGTCAAACAGCCATCCGTAGAACGGAAGGCTGATGGCGACGGTGCCACCGAAGGCCATCATCCATAGTGCCATGACGCGACCGCGCACGCTGTCGACAAGGCCTGCCTGCAGAACGGTCATGAGCGCAGTCGTCGTGCCGAAGTAGCAGGCTCCCAGGACGAACACAATCGGGAACGCCACGGCGACAGATGTGGTCCAGCCGAACGCG
>JANMCE010000001.1:0-16966 GCA_031360915.1 Actinomycetes bacterium
TGTCGCCGGTTGGCCGCTGTCGCCCCGCTGGCTTTCGGCCGGTGCGGCCATGACTCGGGCGTCGTACGCATTGGATCGCTCGTCGGATACCGAAGTGACGGCCGACCCCGATCCGGTGGCCTGGATCCTGCGCCGGACTTCTCTCTTCGAGGTCTCCGACACCACCAAGAACTCGCTCACCAAGGCAGCCGGCAAGATCGAAAGTAAACGCGATCGAGCCTCGGCGCTGCATGCCCTTGCGCTGTCCAGCCCCGAATTCGCCCTCGCCTGACCTTCTGTAAGGAACCATGATGACGCTCAATCGCCGAGATTTCCTGACGAGCACAATGGCTGCCGGCGTGCTGGCTGCTTGCTCCAGTACCAAGCTGAAGAGTTCGCCCAACACCTCATCGGCCACGACTGCGGCCGCCGACGGAGCCGCTGCCACTGAAGGAGCCGCTGCGACTCCCGCGGCGGCAGGGAAGGTAAAGAATTCGCCCAAGGCTGCGGCTATCGATAAGCGACGCCTGGTCATCATCGAGATGGACGGCGGCAATGACGGCCTGTCCACGCTGGTGCCCTACGGCATGACCGGCTACAAGGACGTGCGATCGCGCGTCGCCATCGATCCGAAAGAGCTGCTCGCCCTCAACGATCAGATGGGCCTCATCAAGACCCTTGCACCACTGCATACGCGTGGACTGGCCGTGGTGCAAGGGATCGGCACGCCGAACCCCGACGGCTCCCATTTCGCCATGATGGATCGCTGGTGGACGGGAGATCTCCGAGGCGACGCCAAGTTGAACACCGGCTTCCTTGGTCGCCTCGCCGATGCCATTGGTGATCCGTCGGCGCGCGCTGTCGCTCTTTCCATCGGCAGTGGCAGTCACCCCGCGCTCCGATCAGAGAAGGCGGCAACGCTGTCGATCCCGAGAGCCGACATCGGCAACGCTTTGGCCGGCGCCAAGGCTGACGACGTGACTCGCTTCGCTTTCCAGCAGGCGCTGGCCGATATGGCGACCGAAGCCGCCGGTGAGCCGGTCGGGCTGGCGATGGCACGGCATGGCAATCGGGACGCCGTGCGTTTCGCCAAGACCCTGCAGGAGCTTCCAGAGAACCAGAGCGAGGGCTACCCGGGCGGCACGCTCTCCGACGGTCTGCAACTTGCGGCCCGGTTGCTGCACGCCGACGCGGCGATTCGGATCACGCACGTACCGATGGGCGCTGATTTCGATACGCACACCGACAACCCCGGCCGCCACCCCGGGCTCATGGAGAACCTGGCCAAAAGCATTGACGCCTTCATGGCTGACCTCGAGCGTCGCGGCATTGCCGACCAGGTGCTCATCGCCACTACCAGCGAGTTCGGTCGCGCCGTCAAGGACAACGGTTCGAACGGCCTTGACCACGGCACCGCGTCGTGCGCGCTGCTGCTTGGCGCGGTAAAGGCCGGACTGCACGGTGAGCACCCGTCGCTCACCAAGCTCGACGGAGATGGACAGCTGATCGCGACGGTCGGCTTCGATCAGTACTACGCCACCATCGCCGAAACCTGGTTCGGCGTGCCCGCCCGCGACGTATTACCCGGCACCGTCAAACCCCTGCCCGACCTCCTCCAGGTCTGAGACATCGAAACACCACGCTCTGCCGCCCGATGTTGCTAATGAGGCCACAGCCCTCGAGACCAGCCAGTCACAAGCTGGCGCACGAGATCGGTCGCTGCACTGAAAGACGTCCGTGGCCCCGGTTCAATGAGAAACACCAGGTCAAGTTCCTTTAGATCAAGTTCGATTCTACGTGTTGCCTGCTGTACGTAGATCGGCATCGTCAATGGAGACTTTGTTTCAATCGCTTCCTCGAGACCGACCATCTCGGCCACTACGTCGAGAAGTGCACTCCAGTCCGGTCGGACGCTCGGAAGACTTCCGACAAATCTCTCCAAGTCGGTGCGACGAGCGAGCGAGTAGTCGAAACGATTTCCTGTTTCTCGGACAGCGAGGAGACCTGCTTGCTGCAACAATTGGCAGGCCTCGCTCACATTGCGCTTCGTATAACCCGACACAGTCGCCAACCGGCTGAGGCTCTGCCACTCGCCGCGTGCCGACAGAAGGCACCGTATTACCTCCGAGCGTGCGCCGATTCCGAACAGTGCTCGCAAACGGATCCAGGCCATAGCTGGTTTTCGCGCGTCGGGAAGTCTCGATCGCATCGTCGGGGTGTACGGCCGCGCCAATCCGGCACCGGGCCACGCTGATTTGTTATGCGCCGCAACGGTCGCGGCAAACTCACCGAAGGCGTGCTGGACTATGGCGGGTCGCTGGTGGAGAAGGGTTCGTAGCCTGGTTTTGGACAGGTATCCACCGAATTGGATGCACCAATCAGTCACCTCATCGCGAAGCCTTGGGTCTCGATCGCCGAGCCATGCTGTAAAGAGGATCAGCGGCTCGGGGTCGATCGCCCAGTCCGAGTGTGTCGAAGTCCAACCCGATACGCCCAACTCCGCCCATGCACCCCACGCCAATGTAACGGCCATGTTTGCGAACGACTGAGAAGTCACGTTCGGCTTAGAGATCACTTTGAGACACCTCAACACCAAGCAAACGAAGTATTCGAAGCAATTCACCCAAAAAACCTTCTGATGGATCGTGAGTTCTCGTCCAGCGCGCGGCCGTGACAAGTTGCTCGCGTGACGGCTCGAGCGCTACGAGGTCAACGAAGTGCTTACTTCGCTCGGTGAGGTCTACTGCCGCGTAGAGCTTGAAGCAGATCAGGTCCTGGACGGCAGGTAAATGCAGCTCAAGCCCTCCGTAGGTTCGGACGCTGACCCGTTCGCTCAGCCCCTCTGGCAAACCGAAATCAACGAGCCCAGCCGGGCCGCTGTTGAACCACTTCTGGCCAAGGCCTAGCGCATCGCCCACATCCGCAACGGCTTCGGCAAGAAACGTTGGCAGGACGACCGCTTGGGTGTAGCCGAATGCGCCAGCGAAGCCGACTACATCGACATCGGCTGTGGGCCGATTGATGACGCCCAGGAGAAGGAGGCTGCTCCCCCCGATCACCAGAACCCCTACCTGTTTGTTTCGCTCCTCAAGGAGTTGTCCGAGCGTTTCAAGAGCACGTTCGAGATGATCCAGTTCCACGATCAAGAGAGTAGTCGACCCGTTTCGAGAATACTACTTTCTCGAAACGGCGCTTAAGCGCTGATGAGGTGGATCGTCTAGATGAGCAGTGCGTCGATGGCCATGGCCATGAAGAGCACGGTGACGTAGGTGATGCTGAAGCCGAAGAGACGCATGGCCTTCTTCTCGGTCGGGTCCTTCGACAGATCCCAGCCGCCCCAGAGGAAGAACGCGCCAAGCCCGATCGCCGAGATGCCGTAGATCAGCCCGAGATGCGCGACGGGCCAGAACACAAGTGAAGCCACGACGACGCCGACGGTGTACATCAGCATCTTGCGGGTAACGACGTCGTAAGACTCGACGACGGGAAGCATCGGCACGTCGGCGGCGCGGTAGTCCTCGACGTAGCGAATAGCGAGCGCCCAGAAGTGCGGCGGCGTCCACAAGAACATCAGCACGAACAGCACGACCGGCGCCCACGACAAGTTGTTGGTGACCGCCGACCAGCCGATCAGCACTGGCGCGGCACCGGCTGCGCCGCCGATGACGATGTTCTGCTTGGATGTGCGTTTCAGCCACAGCGTGTAGATGAAGATGTAGAACAACGCGGCGCCCAAGGCGAGCGCAGCCGAGAGCACATTGACGAACACGGCCAAGATCACGCAGGCAACCACTTCTAACGAAATCGCAAACGTGAGCGCAGCCCGAGGTGTGACCAGGCCGGTTACAAGGGGGCGGCCCTGAGTGCGTGGCATCAGACGGTCGATGTCGCGGTCGACGTACATATTGACCGCGTTGGCACCGCCGGCAGACAGGGTGCCACCGACAAAGGTGGCCAGCACCAGCTTCCAAGACGGCCAGCCGCGGTTGGCGACGACCATGGTGGGAATGGTGGAGATGAGCAGCAGTTCAATGATCCGCGGCTTGGTCAATGCGACATACGCACCGAGTTTGGAGGTGGGAATGCGCTTGCCACCGTGCGACGCAATGCCCCCGGGTGTCAGCCGTGACGGCACAAGAGGTCGAGCACCAACGGACATAACCTTCGTAGCGTACGGCGCGCAGCACCCGAAAGGCCATTGGAGCGCGGCGACAGCGGTCACGGCGGGACACGCCGCACTTTCCCCTTTCGCTGCGCTCGGGAAGAATGGGTATTCGTGACTATGCGCCTCGCCACCACTGCGCCGCTGGAGGCGCCGGTTTTTGAGAGCGATACCGACGTGCGGCCCGACCGGCCGTGGATCGTGCTGGTCTGGAACGATCCCATCAACCTGATGACCTACGTCACCCTGGTGCTACAGCGGGTCTTCGGCTACTCCCTGGAAAGGGCCACGTCACTCATGCTCGACGTCCATGAAAAGGGCCGAGCCGTCGTTTCCTCGGGCAACCGTGAGAAGGCCGAACTCGATGTTTACCGCCTGCACGAACACGGCCTGTGGGCCACCATGCAGCAGGACGACTGATGTTTCGCAAGCGTCGAGTGGAGCGCACCGATCCACATACCTATGCTCTGCGCCTCAGTGCGGATGAGCGCGAAGCCATCAGCTACCTGGTGCCGCAGCTGCGCCAACTGTTGGAGGAAGCCGGTCCGAACGATCCTCGCCTGCGTCGCCTGTTCCCCACCACCTACACCACCGACCCCGAAGCAGAGGCCGAGTACCGGCGGCTGATGCGAGACGATCTCATCAAATCCCGCTTGTCCTCGTTGGAGATCGTGGAAACGAACATCCGGGCCACGTCATTGTCCGAGGGTGACATGGTGCGATGGATGCAGGCCGTCAATGACGCTCGGCTGGTGCTGGGCACCATCCTTGATGTCAGCGAGGACGACGAACGCTTCGAACTCGACGAGGACGATCCGCAAGCGCAGGCCTTCAACCTGTTCCACTACCTCGGTGGCCTGCTCGATGACATCGTCACCGCGCTTAGCCCGTCGTAAATCCAGGTAGCTGATGGCGCGCTCTGACCGGTAGCCTTCAACGGTCTTCCCAATGAGAGCGAAACGACTGGCACGTACGGCGGCGCTTGCTGCTAGGGTTAGCACGCTTCCAACAGGAACAGGCCCCCATCGTCTAGCGGCCTAGGACACCACCCTTTCAAGGTGGCGGCACGGGTTCGAATCCCGTTGGGGGTGCTCAGCAACGAGCGAATACGAAGCAAACACTGGTCCCGTGGTGCAGTTGGAGTGCACGCCGGCCTGTCAAGCCGGAGGCCGCGGGTTCAAGTCCCGTCGGGACCGCCAAATTTTCCAGTGATCATGGTTCAGTAGCTCAGTCGGCAGAGCACACGCCTGAAAAGCGTGGGGTCCGGGGATCGACGCCCCGCTGAACCACGAGTGAGCAGAAGCGGCCTCCCTCTCGGGAGGGCGCTTCTGCTGTCCAGGTGCTGCTGATGCCCACTTGCTGCGAACGCCACCGGGAGGTCGGTGCTTACGAGCCGAAGGGGAAACCTAGATCCTCGGCGGTGGCCAGTGATACGAAGTTGATTCCCTCGGCCTCTGCCAGAGCTTTGGCGGTGCCGCCGCGGTCAACGAGAGCCAGGATCAAGATGGGGTCGGCACCGAACTCACGTACCGCACGGGCTGCGTCGAGGGCGCTCGTGCCGCGGGTGGCGGTGTCTTCCGTGATGACGACCTTGTCGCCGGGCTGCAGCGCTCCCGCCATGCGGCCACCCATGCCGTGGTCCTTTTCTTCCTTGCGGATGGAGAAGCTGCGAAGAAATCTTCCGTGCGTCGCTGCGATCGCGGCAATGCCGAAAGCGACGGGATCAGCGCCCATGGTGAGGCCACCGATGGCGTTTGCGTCCGAAGGGATCACCGATAGGGCCGCTTCGGCGATAAGCAGCATCCCTTCACCACGACAGGCCGTCTGCTTGGTGTCGAGGAACCACGTACTGCGCGTACCCGACTTCAAAAGGAAATCGCCCCGCTTCACCGAATGGGTCAGCAGGTGTGTCAAGAATTCCTCCGATGGCATACCAGCGACCGTACTGTGTCGGTGTGCAGTTGCGAATCTTTACCGAACCTCAACAGGGAGCGTCCTACGAAGACCTCCTGGCCATGGCCCAGATGGCCGAGGCGTTGGGGTTCAACGGGTTCTTTCGCTCCGATCACTACTTGGCGACGGGATCCGGGTCCGGCCTGCCGGGCCCGACCGATGCGTGGGTGACGTTGTCGGGGCTCGCGCGCGAGACACGAACCATCCGGCTCGGCACATTGGTGTCGTCGGCAACCTTCCGGCTACCGGGCCCCCTTGCCATCACCGTGGCCCAGGTCGACCAAATGAGCGGTGGGCGCATCGAATTCGGCCTGGGAGCCGGGTGGTTCGAAGCCGAACACCTGGCCTATGCCATTCCGTTCCCCCCACTGGGCGAACGCTTTGATCGCCTCCGCGAGCAACTGCAAATCATCACCGGGTTGTGGGAAACAGAGGTGGGCTCCACCTTTGACTACGAAGGAAAGCACTATCGCCTCGTCGGAGCACCTGCCCTTCCCAAGCCGGTTCAGGCACGGGTGCCCATCATTATTGGTGGCGGCGGCAAGCACCGAACACCTCGCATGGCCGCCATGTTCGCCAATGAATACAACCTCGCCTTCCAGTCCCTGATCCGATTTCGCGAGCAGCGGGATCGCGTGAGATCGGCATGCGACATCATCGGACGAGACCCCGATTCCGTGGTCTTTTCGGCGGCTTTGACGGTGTGCTGTGGCGAGCGTGTCGCTGATTTCAAACGCCGAGCGGCCGTGTTGGGCCGCGAACCGGAGGAACTCAGGGAAAATGGAGCGGCCGGTCTTCCCCGTCAGGTTGCCGAAACACTGCGCGCTTGGAGAGAAGCAGGCGCAACTCGAATTTACCTCCAGATGATGGACATCCACGATCTGGACCAACTTCAGGTCATTGCGGAACAGGTCGCCCCGCTCCTGTCCTGATTGATAATTAATGGTTGAGCGGGTGATCGAACAAACAGAAGCCTTTGAGCACTATACTTTGCGTCCATGACAGATACAGCCCCCAAGAAGCGTGGCCCTAAGGCCGTCACGGCCGAGCATAAAGCAGCGATGGCTGTCGGTCGCAACGAGAGCCGATCCGTGCGCCTTTACCTCGAAGCGCTCACCGCGAATCGACCAAAGCGTGGCCGCAAGCGAACAGCCGAATCCATCGCCAAGCGCCTCACCGCAATTGAAGAAGAGCGCGTCGGTGCCGACGCGCTCTCACGCGTGCACCTTATTCAGGAGCGTCTTGATCTGAATGAAGAATTGGCCGGCATGGGTGAAACGGTCGACGTCGCGACCCTTGAAGCCGACTTTGTCTCCGCTGCGAAGGCTTACAGCGACCGTAAGGGCATTTCGCACGCGGCCTGGCGTGCCGTCGGCGTCGACCCCTCCGTCTTGGCCAAAGCCGGCATTCACCGCTGATTTGATTCGATGGTTTCTCCGTAGGCCGGGTGCCAGCGGAGAGACCATTGGATTCGCGTTTCAGAGAAGATCCCGCACGGCGTCAACCGTGCGGGATGCACCGAGAACCGCGCGGTCAAGATCAAACGCCTCATCCAGCGAGCCTTTCGACAAGGCGTCGGCGCGTGGATCAGCCTCCATAAGCATGCGGAAGTCGGTGCGATCCGCCCACGCTTTGGCGGCATTCTCCTGCACGATACGGTACGCCTCGTCACGGGTGTACCCACTTGAAATTAAGGCCAGCAGTACCGGCTGGCTAAACACCACGTTGTGACTCGAAGCAATGTTTTCCCGCATGCGGGCGGTGTCGACCTGCAGACCGGTTAACAGGTTCTTCAGGCGTTTGAGCACGTAATAGGCCAATGTCGACGAATCCGGCACGACAACGCGCTCGACCGAACTGTGGCTGATGTCGCGTTCATGCCAGAGCGCCACGTTCTCAAAACCGGCAAGCATGTTGCCGCGAAGTACCCGCGAGAGACCGGTCAACGTCTCCGCGCTGATTGGATTTCGTTTGTGCGGCATAGCCGAAGAACCCTTTTGCCCCGGCCGAAATCCTTCCTGCACTTCACTGACCTCGGTCCGCTGCAAGTGGCGGAGATTAACTGCGACCAATTCAACCGTGGTGCCGATCGTTGCACATGCATACAAATAGGCTGCGTGCCGATCTCGAGCGACGACCTGGGTAGCTGGCGTTGGCGTCAGCCCGAGCCGGGTGCAAACGAACATCTCGATGCTGGGATCAATATTCGAATACGTACCGACGGCACCCGATAGCTTGCCCACTGCGATACCGACCCGGGCAGCCCGAAGGCGCTCACGATCACGCTCGACCTGGAGCGCCCACAGGGCACAGGTCGCGCCGAAGGTCGTCGGCTCGGCATGAATACCGTGGGTGCGACCAATCATCACCGAGTTCCGGTGTGTGTCGGCCAGGCCCACCAGTACGGTAAGCAGGTCGGTAGCGGCCTCATCGAGCAGCCCGGCAGCTTCGTTCATGAGCGAGCACCACGCGGTGTCGACTACGTCGGTGGACGTGAGACCGTAGTGGATCCACGCCGCTTCCGGCCCCCCGATGGCGTTCTGCACCACGTCGACAAAGGCGGCCACGTCGTGATTGGTGATGAGTTCGCGTTCGGCCACCGCAGCCACAAACCCCTCATCGATCTTCGGGGATCGGGCACGGCACGCGGCCGCGGACCCAGCGGGCGCAACGCCGAGTTCTTCCCACGCTTCGACAACCAGAACCTCGATCTCGAGGTAGCGGGCGAACCTTGCCGTGTCGGCAAAGACCGCGACCATTTCAGGAGGCGAGTAACGCTCGATCACGAGAAGGTGACGATCTGTTCGCGTCCGGGGCCAACGCCGACGTACCGGATTGGTACCCCGACTGAACGCTCCAGCGCGGACAAGTAGCTGCGGGCTTTGGGTGGAAGGTCGTCGGGTGTGCGGCAGTGGGAAAGGTCCTCCTGCCAGCCGGGAAACACGTCGTAGACGGGGGTGGCAGCGGCGAGACCATCGAGACGGTCGGGGTAGTGCGTCATGCGCTGGCCGTCGCGCTCGTAGCCGACGCAGATTTTCACTTCGGCGAAGGTGTCGAGCACATCGAGCTTGGTGATGGCCAGTTCGGTGAGGCTGTTCAGCCGCGCGGCGTGACGCAACATGACTGCGTCGAACCAGCCGGTACGGCGTCGGCGGCCGGTGGTGGTGCCGAACTCGCGCCCGATGTCCACCAACTTGTCGCCGTCCTCACCAAGGTCTTCGGTGGGGAAAGGTCCTGCGCCGACGCGGGTGCAGTAGGCCTTGGCGATGCCGATGACCTTGGTGATGTCGCGCGGCCCAATACCGGCTCCGGCGCAGGCACCGCCGGCTACGGGGTTGGACGACGTGACGTACGGGTACGTGCCCTGATCGAGATCAAGGAACGTGGCCTGAGCGCCTTCGAAGAGGATGTCCTGACCGGCGTCGAGTGCGTCGTGGATGAGGCCGACGGTATCGGCAATGAATGGAGTCACCCGGTCGGCGACCTCGCCGGCGTAAAGCGCCACGATGGCGTCAATATCAAGGGCATCGACGCCGAGGGCGACGAGCAGCTCATTTTCGGCCTCGCCTCTAGCCTTGAGCGTGGCCGCGAACGACGCACGGTCGAGCATCTCGCCAGCGCGGATACCGACACGACGGGCCTTATCGGCATAAGCCGGCCCGATACCCTTCAGCGTGGTGCCGATCTTGGCGTCGCCACGCGCCAGCTCTGCGGCCGCGTCGTGCGCAGAGTGCCACGGCATGATGAGGTGTGAGCGGCTCGACAGTTTGATCTTCGTACAGTCGACGCCCTTTTCGACGAGATTGTCGATCTCGCGCAGGAACGTAATGGGGTCGACCACCACGCCATTTCCGATGACCGGCACGACCGAGGGGTACAGCACGCCCGAGGGAATGAGGTGCAACGCGAACTTCACACCATCAACAACGAGCGTGTGCCCGGCGTTATGGCCGCCCTGATAGCGCACAACCATCGCCATCTCGTGGGCGAGTTGATCGGTGATCTTGCCTTTGCCTTCATCACCCCACTGGGTTCCGACGACGACTGTTGCTGGCATAGAGGGCCTCCTCGGGGACGGCTTACCGAGAGATCCTAGATGGAACACCCCTGACGAGAGCCAAATCCGCGGTTACTGTGGGGAAATACGTACGACATCGAAGGAGTCCCCATGCGAGGACAAGTTCTGAGTTGGTGTGTCGCCGTCAGCCTCCTGGCGGGTTGTGGATCATCAAGGGCGGTATCCACCGGGTCAGTGGTAGGCACGACTGCTACCACCGGTGCGGCGACCGCCACCACGGTCGGTACGGCGACCACAACGAAGTCAACTGCGGCTGCTCCAACGTCATCGGTCGCCGCTGGTGCACAGCCGAAGTTGACCCGCGCGGCCGACAACGACTTCTGCCACTACCTCCTCGACCAGGGAAAGAAAGCCACGGTCGAGGACCCTCCTGTCGCCGAGGGCCAAAGTACCGAACAGTTGAAGCAGGCAACGACCGAAGCGCAAACGCTGTATAACGAAATGGCCAAGCGGGCAACAGCCGAAATCAAGGCCGATATGTCGGCACTGAGCGCTAACTTCAATCGGCTGGCCGCCATCTACGCCTCGGTCGGCTACGACACCGTCAAGCTTCAACAGCAGATGGCCGACCCCACCAGCGGGGTCTCAGTTGAACTCGGCAAAATCGGTGCGACCGATTCGGCGGCGGGGGCCGATGAACGGGTGGACGCCTACATTCAGAACGTGTGCGGTTTGAAAGGCTGACCATCTCGCGCACCTATCGAATGACGAAGTCGTCGTGCTCGATGTCGACCGTAAGGGTGTCGCCATCGCCGATCCTGCCTTCGAGAATGGCCATGGCGGCCCGGTCGCCGATCTCGCGCTGAATGACTCGCTTGAGAGGCCGAGCACCGAAGGCTTCATCGAAACCATCGTGGGCCAACTTCTTCTCGGCCGCGTCGGTGACCACGAGGGTGATGCGTCGATCGGCGAGGCGTTTGCGCATTGAACCCAGCTGAATACCGACGATACGGGTGAGGTCGGCTTCGGTCAGCGACCGGAACCGGATGATGTCGTCGATGCGGTTCACGAACTCTGGCCGGAAGTGAGAGATCGGATCGCCCGGAAGGTTCGAGGTCATGATCAGCACGCAGTTCGTGAAGTTCACCGTGCGTCCCTGGCCATCGGTGAGGCGACCGTCGTCGAGCACCTGCAGCAGCACATTGAAGACGTCGGGGTGGGCCTTTTCGATCTCGTCGAGTAGCACTACCGAGTACGGGCGACGGCGCACAGCCTCGGTGAGCTGGCCACCCTCGTCGTAGCCAACGTAGCCGGGAGGCGCGCCGATGAGGCGGCTGACCGCGTGCTTCTCCATGTACTCGCTCATATCGATACGCACCATGGCCCGCTCGTCATCAAACAGGTACTCGGCCAGCGCCCGTGCCAACTCGGTCTTGCCGACGCCGGTCGGGCCGAGAAACATGAACGACCCGATCGGACGATTCGGATCGGCCAGTCCGGCACGACTACGGCGAATGGCGTTGGAAACGGCTATGACGGCTTCGTCCTGCCCGACGACACGCTCGTGCAGCATGCCTTCGAGCTGCACCAATTTGGCCATCTCGCCTTCCATCAATCGGCTGACGGGCACACCGGTTGATTTTGAAACGACCTCGGCAATGTCCTCGGCATCGACTTCTTCTTTCAACATGCGACTGCCCTTTTGCAGGTCGTCGAGGTGCGCCGATGCCTCCGCGATGCGGCGGTCGAGTTCGGGAATGCGGCCAAATCGAATCTCGGCGGCCTTGGCCAAATCGTTCTCCCGCTCGACCTGGGTACCGAGATGCTCCCGCTCCTCTTTCAACGTACGGATCGCGGCGATAGCTTCCTTTTCCCCTTCCCAGCGCCCTTTCATTTCGGCCGAGGTGTCCTTCAGATCTCGCAGCTCCTCGTTGATGTCATCGAGCCGGTCCTGCGAGGCCTGGTCGGTCTCTTTGTCCAACGCCAGATGCTCGATTTCGAGCTGCATTATGCGACGATCGACGACGTCGATCTCGGTCGGCAGTGAGTCGATCTCGATACGAAGACGTGACGCCGCTTCGTCAATGAGGTCGATGGCCTTGTCGGGCAGGAAGCGGTTGGTGATGTAACGGTTCGACAACACCGCCGCCGACACGAGAGCCGAGTCCTGGATGCGAACGCCGTGGTGTACCTCGTAACGTTCTTTCAGACCGCGCAGGATACCAATGGTGTCCTCCACTGAGGGTTCGCCGACATACACCTGCTGGAAACGACGCTCGAGAGCAGAGTCCTTCTCGATGTACTTGCGGTACTCGTCGAGCGTGGTGGCACCGATCATGCGCAACTCGCCGCGGGCCAGCATCGGCTTGATCATGTTGCCCGCGTCCATGGCCCCTTCGGCCGCGCCGGCGCCCACGATGGTGTGCAACTCGTCAACGAAGGTGATGACCTCACCCTCCGCGTCAGTGATCTCTTTCAGCACGGCCTTCAGCCGTTCCTCGAACTCACCGCGGTACTTCGCGCCCGCGATCATCGAGCCGATGTCGAGCGAAATAAGTCGCTTGTTCTTCAGACCCTCGGGCACGTCGCCGTCGGCGATGCGCTTGGCCAAACCTTCGACGATTGCGGTCTTACCGACGCCGGGTTCACCGATGAGCACCGGATTGTTTTTTGTTCGGCGAGATAGCACCTGGATGGTGCGGCGGATCTCCTCGTCGCGACCGATGACCGGATCGATCTTGCCGTCCCGGGCGCGTTGGGTCAGATCCTGGCCATACTTCTCAAGGGCCTGAAAACTCTCCTCGGGATTCTGTGAAGTGACGCGATGCGAACCGCGAACTTCGGACAGCGCCTGCAGCAGTTCCTCTTTGCCAACGCCCAACCGATCGGGCATGGCGAGCAGCAGGTGTTCAACCGAAAGGTAGCTGTCGTGCAGTTCCTTTTGCGCAGCCAGAGCCGCGTCAAACATGGCCGTGACCTCGCGGCCCAGCCGTGCGGATTCACCGCCGAGCGCTTGCGGCAATTTGTCGACGGCTTCGTCGGCACGGTTGCGCAACATGAGTGGCGCCAGCCCCAGCTTTTGTACCGTCGGCAACACGACCGATCCATCCTGCCGGAGCAGCGCAGCTAGGATGTGATCGGATGTGAGTTCTGGGTTGCTTTTCGCTCGCGCCTGCTCCTGCGCGGCGGCGACGGCCTCCTGGGTTTTCTGCGTCCACTTATTCGGATTCAGCGTTGCCACAACTCTCCTTCAACTAACTCGACCGACCTCGTTACATCCCAATCAAGCCTACGGCCGTCCTTCGGGCAAGGGTCCACAGTCAGAATGGCCGAGGACGAAAGACTCGCTCGTCAGTCGCGGCGCAGGATGCTGGGGACTTGGCCGAAGACGGCGACCGATTGATGCAGCGGGACGAGGTCGCGGCGTTGACGGCGAACGGCTTCATCGTCGGCGCGGCGGGCGTGTTCGCGCAGCTCGACCACTTCATCCTTTAGCGCGGCGACTCGTTCTTCGAGGGCGAGAATGCGGGTGACGCCGGCGATGTTCATGCCCTCTTCCATGAGTTCATGGATTCGGCGCAGCCGCTGCAGATCGGCGTTGGAGTAGCGCCTGTTTCCGCCCGATGTGCGGGCGGGTTCGAGCAAACCTTTGCGTTCGTAGATGCGAAGGGTCTGAGGATGCACACCGGCGAGTTCGGCTGCCACGGAGATGACGTAGACGGCTCGGGCATCGGATCGGAGTTCCATTGGCTACACCTCCAGGTGAGCTCGGGGGGATGACGAAGTGACGAGACGGAGCGCTTCAACGGCAACGAGCTCTTCCTCGGTTGGTTTGTCGGGCACAACCACGTCGACGGTGACGATCAGATCTCCCGTCGCCTTGGTGGTGGCAATGCCCTTTCCCTTCACGCGGTGTTTGGATCCGGGTTGTGTGCCGGAACGCAGGCGCAGCTTCACGGTGTTGCCTTCGAGCGTCGGTACGTCGATATCGGCACCGGCGACAGCTTCGGGGTACGTGATCGGAATGCGCAGCAAAAGGTTCACGCCGTGGCGGCTGAACAGGGCGTGCGGTGTCACATGACATTCGACGAGCAGGTCGCCCGAGGGGCCGCCATTGCGACCGGGGCCGCCGCGGCCTTTCAGGCGAATGGTTGAACCGTCGGCCACGCCGGCAGGGATCCGGACGGCGACTTCACGCGGTCGACGTTCGATGCCCTTGCCACGGCATGTCGGGCATGGTGTGTCGATAACCACGCCCTTGCCCTGGCACACAACGCATGGCGACGAGAACGAAAAGAACCCTTGGTTTTCATCGGTGACGCCGCGACCGTTGCACACGCCACACAAACGGGGCTGCGTGCCGGGCGCCGCCCCGGAACCGCTACAGGTCGTGCACGACGCGTTAGAAGTCAGATGCAACGTGGTAGTGAGGCCGTGCGCTGCATCAACGAACTCGAGCGTGAGGCTGGCCGTGAGATCCTCCCCCCGTTGAGGTCCGACCCCTCGGTTACCGCCGGCCGCGCCACCGGGGCGGCGCTGACGGCCGAACAGACCGCCGAGCAGGTCGCCCATGCCGTCGGTGCCAACGTTGAAGTTGAACCCACCCGGACCACCACCCGCGCCGCCGCTGCCCCCGGCGCCATAGGGATTTCCCATTGGGCCGAGGCGGTGGACTTCGTCGTACTCCTTGCGCTTTGCGTCGTCGCCAAGCACGTCATAGGCGGCGGAGACATCCTTGAACTTCTCCTCGGCCTTGGCATTGCCGGGGTTGGCATCGGGATGCAGTTCGCGTGCGAGTTTGCGGTACGCCTTGGTGATCTCCTTGGCATCAGCCTTGTCGGAGACGCCCAGGGTCTTGTAGTAGTCCTTGTCGTACCACTCTCGCTGCGGAGCCACGATTTACCCCTTGACCTTCACCATAGCGGCGCGGAGCACGCGACCCTTCCAGCGATAACCGGTACGAAGCACTTCGCTCACGACGGGCTCGCCGCCGTCACCTTCCTCATGCACGACTGCGTCGGCGTCGGTCGGGTCAAAGGGCTTCCCGTCGAGGTCCATGACTTCAAGACCCTGCTTTTGCAGCACGCCGAGCAGCGCCGACCAGATCGGCTCAACACCGACCGTGCCATGGGAGAACGCCGCCTCGCATGCGTCGAGGACAGGCAGGAGACTGTCGACGATACGACCAGTGGAGCGGTCGACTTCGTCAGTCTGCTGACCGGCGACGCGCTTGCGGTAGTTCTCGAAGTCGGCCTGCAGACGCAGGGCGATGTCCTTGAACTGGTCGCGCTCAGAGAGGAGATCGGCGATGTCGGCCTCGACCGGATCGGCGGCTGACGACGCATCTGTAACGTCGTCAGCAACCAACTCGACCTCAACAACCTCGACGTCGTGCGGTTCTGTCACTTGCCTTCGTCCATGATTTCGGCATCCACGATTTCGGCGTCAACGATCTCGTCATCAGACGGTGCCGACGACTGACCCGACGCCGATGTACCAGCCGCACCAGAATCACGGGCAGCAGCCTCATAGAGCTTCTGGCTGAAGCTCTGGCTGGCGGCCATGAGCTTCTCGGTGGCGTCCTTAATGGCGGGCTGGTCATTGCCGTTGAGGGCAGCCTTCAGATCAGCCAGGGGGGCCTCGACGGCAGCCTTCTCCTCCTCGGAGACCTTGTCGCCCTGCTCCTTCAATACCTTCTCGGTCTGGTAGACGAGCGAGTCGGCGTTGTTGCGGGTTTCGGCCTCTTCACGACGACGCTTGTCGTCCTCGGCATGCGCTTCGGCATCTTTGACCATCTTGGCGATGTCGTCCTTCGACAACGTCGATTGACCGGTGATGGTGATGGACTGCTCTTTGTTGGTGGCGCGGTCTTTGGCCGACACGTTCACGATGCCGTTGGCGTCAATGTCGAACGTGACCTCAATTTGAGGCACGCCGCGGGGCGCTGGTGGCAGATCAACCAGTTGGAACTTGCCGAGCGTCTTGTTGTAGTTGGCCATCTCCCGCTCACCCTGCAGCACGTGGATCTCCACTGACGGCTGCATGTCCTCCGCGGTGGTGAACACCTCAGTACGACGAGTGGGGATAGTGGTGTTGCGCTCGATAAGACGAGTCATAACGCCGCCACGGGTCTCGATACCAAGAGCAAGCGGCGTGACGTCGAGAAGCAGTACGTCCTTCACGTCACCGCGCAGAACGCCGGCCTGAACAGCTGCGCCAACGGCAACAACTTCGTCGGGGTTCACGCTCTTGTTCGGCTCTTTGCCGGTGAGGCTCATGACGAGGTCCTGCACGGCGGGCATTCGGGTCGAGCCACCAACGAGGATGACGTGCGCGAGCGCGCCCTTCGAGACACCGGCGTCGGCAAGGGCCTTTTCGAACGGGATCTTGCAGCGCTCGATGAGGTCGGCGGTCATCTCTTGGAACTTGGCTCGGGTGAGTTGCTCGTCCATGTGAAGGGGGCCTTGCGGAGTGGCGGTGATGAACGGCAGGTTGATCTGGGTGGACTGCACCTGCGAGAGCTCGATCTTGGCCTTCTCGGCCGCTTCCTTCAGACGCTGCACAGCCATCTTGTCGGCGGCCAGGTCGACACCGTGGGCAGCCTTGAACTGGGCGACCAGCCAGTCGATGATGCGCTGATCCCAGTCGTCGCCACCGAGGTGGGTGTCACCGTTGGTGGACTTCACTTCGAACACGCCATCGCCGATTTCGAGCACCGACACGTCGAAGGTGCCGCCACCGAGGTCGAACACCAGAATGGTCTCATCATCAGTAGCCTTTTCGAGGCCATAGGCAAGGGCAGCGGCGGTGGGCTCGTTGATGATGCGGAGCACTTCGAGACCGGCAATCTGGCC
>JANMCE010000016.1:0-2403 GCA_031360915.1 Actinomycetes bacterium
GCATTCGCTCGATGAGGTGTACGCGTTCACCGATCAGTGGCTTCAACATCGCCACGACCTGCGCTACGAGATTGACGGCGCTGTGGTGAAGCTTGATGACCTCACGCAACGAGAGTTGCTCGGGGTTACGTCGAAGGCGCCGCGATGGGCGATAGCGTTCAAGTTCCCTCCTGAGGAACGCACCACACTTTTGAAGGACATTCAGGTGTCGATCGGCCGAACCGGTCGGGCCACGCCGTTCGCGGTGCTCGACCCGGTGTTCGTCGGCGGGTCCACCGTCGGCATGGCTACCTTGCACAACCAGGATCAGGTGGCGCTGAAAGATGTGCGTCCGGGCGACACCGTGGTGGTGCGCAAGGCGGGCGACGTCATTCCCGAGGTGGTCGGACCCGTGCTGTCCTTGCGCCCCGCAGGTCTGGCGGCGTGGGAGTTTCCGACGGTGTGCTCGTGTCCGCTGAAGAGCACGCTGGTGCGCCCCGAGGGCGAAGCGAACATCATGTGCGTCGAGGTGGACTGCCCCTTCCAACGCGACGCCCGCATCATCCACTTCGGATCGCGCGGTGCCATGGACATAGAAGGTATCGGCGAAAAGACGGTGTACGCACTCTCCGACGCCGCCCTCGTTCGAGATGCTGCCGACATCTATGCACTCACGACGGAGAAGCTGCTGACCCTCGAAGGCTTTGGCACGATCAGTGCCAACAATCTTCTCGCCGCCATCGAGGGTTCGAAAGACCGGCCGCTGCCGCGATTGCTCGTCGGATTCGGCTGCAAGCACCTCGGTCCGGCGGCAGCCGAAGCGTTGGCCCGAGCCTTCGGCAACCTCGACGCCATCATGGCTGCGAGCGAAGCCGATCTCGCGACGGTGGAAGGGGTGGGTGGCACCATCGCCGCCTCGGTGGTGCGCTGGTTCGCACAGCCGCAACATCGGGCGATGATCGAAAAGTTCCGCGCCGCCGGCGTTGCGTTCGGCAATGTGCAGACCAGCTTCCTGCCGCAGAACCTCGCGGGTAAAGCCATCGTGGTTACCGGTTCCCTCGAAGGCTTCAGCCGTGAGGAAGCAGAAGCCGCCATCAAAGATCGCGGCGGTAAGAGCCCCGGCAGCGTCAGCAAGAAGACCTTCGCCGTCGTGGTAGGCGCAGAGGCTGGTGCCAGCAAACTTACCAAGGCCACCGAGCTTGGCCTACCGATCCTGGATGAAGCAGCGTTCGTTGCCCTGTTGGAAACCGGCGAGCTTAGGAGACTTTGAACGTCCATGTGGCCCGCTGTGCGGTCTCCTGGCTTTCGCAGATCCTCCAGAACTCGACCGTGATGCGATGTTCACCGGGAGCGAAACGCTCGATGGTGGAACCCGAGCGAGGTGTGAAAAACACGGTGTTGCTGCCACCATCGAACACCGAATCGAAACCGGTGAACTTGGTGGTGTTGGTGGCGCACGGACCCGGGTCACCAAGGTCGTAGGTGGGGATGCTGCGGCCATCAATGATGAGGTTACCGCGGTAGCCGGCGGCCAAATCGGCGCCGACTTGGGTCTGTCGTAGCACCAGTTCGCCCGGTGCCGGAACGAAGCGGTCAACGCCCGCCGGAGGGTGCTGGGAGGCTGTCCCGGTTACGGCGCTGCTGACACCGGCCACGATGAAGGTGAGCGCCGCCGCGACCATGGCGGCAGTGATCAATCGTTGGCGGTCCATGCGGATCTTCACGGTCTTATCATGGTCCCCATCGAGGTGTCCTCGCCAAGCGGCCAATGCCCGGTAGTTTTGGTGTTGATATGAGCGCCTACGGTGATGATCAAATTGGGCGCGTGCTTGGCGCGCGGTACCGGCTAGTAACGCCGGTTGGTTCTGGCGCGTCCGCAACGGTGTACCAGGCCGACGATGTGCAGCTGCGGCGGACGGTAGCGGTCAAGCTGCTCCACCCCACGCTGGCGGCCGATCCGACCTTTCTGAAGCGGTTCCGGGCCGAAGCGCAGGCAGCGGCGGGGCTGAGCCATCCGAATGTGATGGCCGTGTTCGATTGGGGCGAGGACAACGGTACGCCGTATCTCGTTCTGGAGTATCTGGCCGGTGGCAGCCTGCGGGCCATGCTCGACCTCGGGAGACTTCTGTCACCATCGCAGGTCCTTGTCCTCGGCCTCGAAGCCGCACGTGGTCTCGACTACGCCCACAAGCGGGGTGTGGTGCATCGTGACATCAAGCCGGCCAACCTCTTGTTTGGTGAAGACGGTCGACTTCGGATCGCCGACTTCGGTCTTGCTCGCGCCATCAGCGAAGCCAGCTGGACCGAACCCGACGGCGTCATGCTCGGCACCGCCCGCTACGCATCGCCCGAACAGGCCACCGGGCAGCCCCTCGACGGCAAGAGCGACGTGTACTCCCTTGCGCTCTCGATGGTGGAGGCGGT
>JANMCE010000032.1:0-13521 GCA_031360915.1 Actinomycetes bacterium
CGCTGCTCAGCCGACTGTGCGACGAGGGGCGGATCCCGAGTGTTGCCGCTGGCTTGACTCGACGAATCGATGCCGCCACGGTGCAGACAATCCTGCACGAACGAGCCCGCATCAAGACTGATGCTCGCAAAGCGATTGGGAGCGCCGCCGTATCCGGGCAGCCACTGCGGCTGGGTTCGGAACGATCCGCGAGTTGTGACGCGGCGCGTCACAAGATGTCTGCGGTCACCTCGCAAGCCGGGTCTGGAGGGCGCGAAGTATCCTGAGTCCAATGGAATCGAACGGCTACGACCTTTGGTAGACGCGACCAGCGTTGGCGCCGATCTCGTTGTCGAAACCTGGATCTGCCACGGACCGCGCTCGGGCGACCCAACCTTCGACCCAAGTCCGGGCGACTCGCTGATCGTCTGCGACGACGAAGAACCACCATGCCGTGCCCGCGTTATCCGCCGTGAAGGTAGCCGAGTGTGGACACAACTCGACCTCGGCTTCTTCGCGAATGTTGGCGGTGGAGCACTCTTATAGATACATCAACGCCACGATGATGTATGTATTTATGTGAGGTATAGTGGGGTGGTGGATCCAACTAAAGCCTCCGATGAACGGGCCGTGGACGCGATCGTTGCTGTGCTGCCACCGAAGTCGGCCGTCTCGCGATCCCGCCCATCGTCTGACGGTGCTCGTCTCTCAGTGAATGGTCACCGGTTTCGGGTGACGTGGGTTGGGGAGGGTCGCCCCGATTCGATTCGGCGGGTTGTCGAAGCGAACGCTGCTGGGTCCGAGATTGTTGTTGCCCGCCGCCTGTCCGTTGCCGCTCGCGAGACGCTAACCGAGGCCGGTATTGGTTGGGTGGACGAATCAGGTGCTGCTCAGATTTCGGGTCCGTCGATCGTGGTGGCCCTGTCAGGAACACCGCCCAAGCCGCCCGCACGACCGACTGGGTGGACCCCGTCCGTGGTGGCAGTCGCTGAAGCACTGCTGTGCGACGTGAAGGCGACCGCTTCGGCAATGGTGGAGACGACCGGATTGTCGATGGGAAGCTGCGTCAACGCGCTACGGACCTTGACCGGCCTCGACCTGCTCGAAGCTGCTGCCGAGCGAGGCCGAGGATCGGCCCGAGATGTCGTCGACCACGATCGACTGCTTGATGCATACGCCTCGGCAGCGCCGAGTCTTGCCAGCAGTCTGGTGGTCGAGGTCGGCGTGACGTGGCGCGACACCAACGACGGGGTCATCGCAGCAGCCCGAAGATGGGATGACGCCGGGATTGCGTACGCGGCGACGGGACCAGTTGCCGCGGCGCTGTTAGCGCCGTATCTGACCTTGGTGACTCGAGCTGAGGTCTACGTTGCGACTGACACCCAGGTTGGCCTTCAAGCCGCTGCAGCAGCGGCCGGGTTACGGCCCGTGCCAGGAGGCCGACTGACGCTACGCCCATTCCCGACAGTGACAACTGACCGCCTCGCCCAGCCAGTCAACAGCTTGCGGCTAGCGCCATGGCCCCGGGTCTATGTTGACCTACTCCATGCTGGAGTCCGCGGCGAGGACGCCGCCGAACATCTGAAAGAAGTGATCCGTGGCCGATGACCCGCTCCGCACGCGAGCAGCCCGAGCGGCGGCCGAACGCGCGCTTATCCGAGTCGTCCATCACTATGGCGCTCGACCCGAGTTCGTCGTCCTCGGCGGACTTGTGCCAGACCTGCTCTGTTCACATTCCCCGTTTCTCCATTCGGGCACGACCGATGTCGACGTTCAAGTCAACCTCGAAATCGCCGCCGGGTCAGTAAACGCAGTCCGCCTCGAACGCGCCTTACGTAACGCCGAGTTTGAACCGGATGAACACCGCGTGTGGCGTTGGAAGGCTGATGGAACCGAGGCGATTGCGGTCATCAAATTCGAGCTCCTTGCCGATCTCGATGATCAACGCTCCGGTTCGACCATCGTGTTCGACGGATGCGATTCGCTCGGTGCGGCGAACCTGCGCGGCACCGGCTTCGCTGTCCGTGACATCGAGGTCCGTCAACTCCGAGCACGTGTCGGAGGCGTGGAACAGACTGCCGAGATCAACGTGACCGGCATCGCCGGGTTCCTGCTTGCCAAGTGTGCAGCGGCTCACTCGCGTCGCAAACCTAAAGACTGGTACGACATCGCCTACGTGCTCCTCCACAACGATGCTGGGGGACCGGGAGCCGCGGCGGCGGTCGTGCTCAACAAGTTCGCACCGACCTGCACGGTGTCAGAACGGCGCTCGACGATCTTCGTGACAACTTCGGCGACATTGAGGCCCAAGGCACCCAGGCCTACGCCGACGAGATGGAACGAAACCACGAACACCTCGACCGTCGTGATCTACTCAGCGAAGGCCTGTCGGCGGTCCATGACTTCCATCGCCTGCTCACCGAGCGACAGTCATAGCCGCCCTCGCGACCACGAGCGAGAACCCGCAGAGGTTTTCGGGGCCGTGTCATCAATTTGTCATCGCGACTCACGCAGACAAGGCCGCACGAGCGCCTACGAGAGCGGACTGGAGCCGATCAGAAACAGCTACTGAGCAGGACAAACGCCCACGAGAACGCACTTGAACGGACCATCCTCGTGAGGCTCATAACCCGAAGGTCACAGGTTCAAATCCTGTCCCCGCCACCAAAGTAACACCAGCTCAGAGGCTACTTCTGGCCAGGTCTTGTCGCGCCCATGAAACCATGCTGCAACCCGCTGCAACCCGCCGTTGTGGAGGAGCCCGTCGAACGACCGCCGATCGGCACGGCGGCGCTGACCGTGATGAACCGCCAGTGACCACTGGTCTCCATGATACCGATCGGGGCCGGGGGAGCACTCGGGGCCTTCGAGCAGGTAACCCGAAGGTCACTGCTCCTCGGAGGAGTCACCGCAATCGCCGAGGCACCAAAAGGCCTTGTCTCCGAAGGTCCGATGTTCGGACCGAAACTCAACTGGCGCTGAGCGATAACACTGCGACGAGGAAGTCGGCATCGCTGCTGAAAGGACGTAGATCCCATGACGCGAGCATCTGACCTGCTGCGAGACCGGCGTGTTCGACGTCGCTGAGAAACTCGTCAAAGGGATAGTCGCGTCCTGATCCGAATCCGGTCACGAGCCGGCCATCGGACTTCAGGTGAGCGGCGAGGCGCTCAAGGACAGGACGGCGTGTGTCGGGGTCGAGGAACGTGAGCACGTTGCCTGCGCACACGATGACGTTGAACGGCTCGGCGATGCCGGCGGCAGGTAGGTCGAGTTCGGCGAGGTCGGCGACGAGCCAGGTTGGACCGGTGTGGTCGGTCTCGGCGGCAGCGATGAGGATCGGGTCGATGTCGACGCCGACGACGTGGTGGCCGACGGTTGCGAGGTAGCCGCCGACTCGTCCTGGTCCGCATCCGGCGTCGAGGATCCTGGCGCCGCGGGAGACCATGGCGTCGATGAAGCGGGCTTCGCCGTGGAGGTCGTCGCCGTTGGCGGCCATGGTCCGGAACCGTTCGATGTACCAGTGGGAGTGTTCCGGGTTTCGTTCGGTCAGTTCGATCCACCGGTTCTGCGACATCGACGCAATGCTAACGTCGGACCAATCGGGTCGTTCGTAGTCCGGCGTCGAAGGGTCTTTGTGCCCTGGTCGCTGACCGGGGAATCGATGAGTCTCGGAGTGTGCGACTGGAGATCACCGGACGAGCAGAGCTGGTGATCCGCGCACTGGCGTTGCTCGGCGAGTCGACCGACCGGATCAAGGCATCGGTGCTCGGTGAGCAGCTCGGGACCACGGTGTCGTTCGTCCCGCAGGTGCTCGGACCGCTCGTGCGCGCTGGATGGGTGCAATCGGATCCTGGTTCGAGCGCCGGCCAAGGTGGTCGTCGTCGATCTTCGCCGCAAGCGTTGGCTCGACCGCTCACGCCTCGCGCTCCAGATCGCCGCGGCCCAACTGTTCGTGCTCGGCGCAGCTGTCGGCGCAGCGATCCTGCTGGCCGGGTGGTCGTGGTTCGTGCCGGTTGTGGTCGCCGCTCCGCTCGTGGCGGTGGAGATGTCGTTCGAGATCCGCAGCCGCGCTCGCAAGCTGATGCCTGAGCTGTGCGGCGCCATCGCTGTCGCCGCTGTGGCGGGATCGATCGTGATCGCGGCCGGTCGCAGTTCCGGTCTCGCTGCCGGGGTGTGGCTTGTGCTGGCCGCTCGCGCAACTGGTGCGATCCCGTTCGTACGCGTGCAGATCCTGTTCGAAGCAGCACACGTCAACTGGAACGCCCACATCGCGACCTTGATCGACTTCTGGTGCTGGCAGCTCCTGGGCGAGCCCGGCTACGACGGACAGCCGCTGCGAGCACACGAAGCGGTCAACGCACGCACACCATTGGTGGACGCCCACTACACCCGGTGGGTCGAGCTGTTCTGCGACACCGTGGACGCCACGTTCAATGGTCCGTGCGCCGAGATCGCGAAGGGTCGCGGACGCAAGATGGCGGTAGCAATGCAGCGGCCCCTCGCCGGGGTGTCTGCCAGCGGTGCAGCCCCGATCGAACCGACGTGGCGACGCACCGAGGCGTCTGTCGACGATGTGTGACTACTGCGGCTGCCGTGAGCACGACGCGATCGCAGCGCTGTCGATCGAGCACGAGACGCTCCTCGGGATGCTGACCGAGATGGAACGCCACGCCGACAACCACAGCTCGGCCGACGCAAGACCGCTGCTGGGACGGCTGCACGATCTGCTCAGCCCGCACGCGCTGCGCGAGGAGCACGGGGTCTTCACGGAACTCGAACAGGCTGGCGTCGGTCACTTGTACATCACCATGTTCGAGGCCGACCACCAACAGATCCATGCCCTGCTTGCCCGAACGGAGACGGCCAACTGGGAACCGGCTGTCCGCGAACTCGTCCGGACGTTGCGCGATCACATCGCTCGTGAGGAGAGCGATCTGTTCCCGGCCGCTCATCAACTGCTCGTCCCCAGTCAATGGGACGCGGTCGACCAACTCACCGAACGCTCGACATGACCGGCCGTCTCCCAGGCCGAAGGGACTTCTCAACACCCCCGGGCAGATCAGACCTAGGGTGCGCGTGTGAATAGCTCGCATGATCACCTCGATCATCGAGGGGTCTCGTGGGGCGTGGTCGGCGTCGCGGTCGTGATCGCGTTGACGTTCATCGGCAGCGACCGGCTGGTCTGGTTCGACGCCCCGCTCGTCGGCTACCTGTTCGGTGTCGTGTTCGCCGTCTTCGGCGTCGCCTACCGATACGCGGTCTGGTTGCATCGGCCGCCGACGGCGATGCTGAACCGCCGCGGGTGGGACGCGTTCCGACAACGCAAGGCCCGCAACGCGGTCGCGTTGCCGGCGTTGGTCGCGACTCAATTGTTGACGCAGGGGTTCATCCGCCGCCGGTCACGGTCGCGTTGGCTCGCCCATCAGCTCGTGTTCTGGGGCTGCATCCTCGCTGGGCTAGTGACGATCCCGTTGACGTTGGGCCTGTTGCATTTCGAGAGCGTCGGCCAACGCGCGGATCGCTATCAGGTGTACATCTCGAGGGTCGGGACGATGAAGTTCGACGCCGAGAGCATCGTTGGCTGGTTCATGTTCCACGCGCTCGACGTCGCTGCGGTGCTCGTCCTCGCCGGCGTGTTCATCTTCCTGCGCCGCCGGCTCCGTGATCCGGGAGCGATGGCGGTCGAACGCTCCGGTGACTTCCTCGCCCTCGCCGGTCTGTTCGCCGTGTCGGTGTCCGGGCTGTTCCTGACGGTGTCGAGCATGTGGCTGGAGGGACGGTTCTATTCGGCGTTGAACACGATCCATGCGTTGACGGTGATCCTCGGCTTGATGTATCTGCCGTTCGGGAAGCTGTTCCACATCTTCCAGCGCCCGGGCAACCTGGGCGTCGCCTACTACAAGCGGGCCAACGCCGAAGGCGCACCGGCGATCTGCCGGCGGTGCGGCGAGGCGTTCGCGAGCGCCCAACAGATCGCAGATCTCAAAGAGGTGCTTCCGCAGGTCGGGTTCGACTACTCGATCGACGGCGGCGGCAACTACCAGGACACCTGTCCACGTTGCCGGCGCGCACATGTCACTCTCGCTCAATCGGCGCATGTAGGAGGGTTCGGCTGATGGCACGACCACCGATCACCGACGAAGAGCTCATCGACCGCTACGGCCCGCACCTCAACGAGACCCCGCCCGGCGGGTGGGACGCCGGGCTGACGATCGACAAGGTCGTCAACACCCACTGCTGCTTCTGCGGGCAGCAGTGCGGCATCAAGCTCAAGGTCCACGACAACACCGTGGTCGGTTTCGAACCCTGGTACGACTTCCCGTTCAACGAAGGCAAGCTCTGCCCCAAAGGCGTCAAGCGCTACCTCCAAGGCGGGCACCCGGACCGGTTGTTGCACCCGCTGGAACGCGACGAGACCACGCCCGACGGCTTCCGGCAGATCACCTGGGATCAAGCCCTCGACAGCGTCGTCTCGGAGATCAAGCGGATCCAATCCCAGTACGGTGACGATGCGTTCGCGATGTTGTCCGGGGTGTCGCTTACGAACGAGAAGAGCTACCTCGTCGGCAAGTTCGCCCGCCTCGCCCTGCACACCGCGAACCTGGACTACAACGGCCGCTACTGCATGGTGTCCGCGGGCACCGGCAACAAGAAGGCCCTCGGCGTCGACCGGGCACCCAACCCGTGGAGCGACATCCCCCTCGCCGACGTCGTCTGGGTCGCAGGCTCGAACGTCGCCGAAACGTTCCCGATCACCACCAGCTACATCTGGCGGGCCCGCGACCGAGGCGCCAAGCTGATCGTCCAGGACCCCCGCGTCGTGCCGCTCGCGCGCACGGCCGACCTGTTCCTCCCGGTCCGCCCGGGAACGGACTCGGCGCTGTTCGGCGCCGTGCTCCACGTCCTGATCGAACGCGACTGGCTCGACCACGACTTCATCGACAACCACACCGTTAACTTCGACGACGCGATCGCAGCCGTCTCCGAGATGACGCCCGCGTGGGCGGCGGGGATCACCGGCGTTCCCGCGGCGCGGATCGAGGAGGCCGCCGAGCTGTGGGGCACGTCGGCCACCGGGATGATGCTCCACGCCCGCGGCATCGAGCAGCACACCAAAGGCGTCGACAACGTCCTCGCCGCGATCAACCTCGGCCTCGCCACCGGCAAGTTCGGCAAACCCGGGTGCGGCGTGTCCACGATCACCGGGCAGGGCAACGGACAAGGCGGCCGCGAGCACGGCCACAAATGCGACCAACTGCCCGGCAACCGCGACATCACCAACCCCGAGCACCGCGCCGCGGTCGCGAAGGTGTGGAACTGCGACGAAGCCGAGATCCCCGGCAAAGGCCTCCCGGCACAGGAGCTCATCGAAGCGATCCACGACGGCACCATCAAGGGACTGCTATCGATCTGCTTCAACCCGGCCGTCTCGGCGCCGGACGTCCACTTCACCCGCGAAGCGCTCGACAAGCTCGAGTTCTATGCCGTGATCGACTTCTTCCTCTCCGAATCGGGCCAACACGCCGACATCGTCCTGCCCGGCTCGCTCCACGAAGAAGACGAGGGCACCTCGACGTCGGGTGAGGGCCGGATCATCAAGATTAACGCCGCCGTCACCCCACCCGGCGAAGCCCGACGCGACTGGGAGATCTTGCTCGACATCGCCCAACGTCTCGGCAAGAGCGAGTACTTCCCGTACTCGAACACCGAAGAGATCTTCGACGAGCTCTGCCGGGCCAGCACCGGCGGGACAGCCGACTACACCGGCGCGACCTGGCAACGGATCGAGGACGAGATGGGCCTGTTCTGGCCGATCCCCGAAGCCGGGCACCCCGGCACCCCCCGTCTGCACGAGGGCGGCCAGTTCCACTTCCCCGACGGCAAGGCCCGCTTCCACGGGGTCCCGTACAAGCTGTCCGCAGAGGTCGTCGACGACGACTACCCGGTGCTGCTGACCACAGGTCGAGTCGTGTCCCAGTACCTGTCCGGCACCCAGACCCGGCGCATCGCAGCCCTCGTCGCCCAGTACCCGGAACCGTTGTGCGAGATGCACCCCAAGCTCGCCGAACCGCTCGGCATCACCGACGGCGACCTCGTCACCGTCACCTCCCGCCGCGGCGAGATCACCCTCCCCGCACACGTCGTCAACACCATCCGGCCGGACACCGTGTTTATCCCATACCACTGGCCCGGGGGCAAAGCCGCCAACCAGCTCACCAACCGTGCCGTGGATCCGCTGTCGAAGATGCCCGAGTTCAAAGTCGCCGCCGTCCGCGTTGAACGCGCCGGCGGGCACACCGACACCACCGACGAACGCGACCTCGCCGTCCAAGGCGGGCGACCATGACCCGCGGCACGTTCGGCATCGATGACAACCCGGTGTTCGTCATCGACCAGAGCCGCTGCATCGGCTGCGAAGCCTGCGTGCAGGCGTGCGCCGAATGCGGGACCCATCGCGGCCAATCGTTGATCCATCTCGAACGTGTCGACCGCGCAACGAGCACGCAGACCGCGCCGATGGTGTGCATGCACTGCGAGGACCCGACCTGTGCACAGGTGTGCCCTGCGGACGCGATCAAGCAGACCGAGGACGGCATCGTCCAGTCCGCGCTTAAGTCGCGGTGCATCGGCTGCTCCAACTGCGTGCTCGCCTGCCCGTTCGGTGTTCCCAAGTACGTCGCCGACTTCGACCAGATGATGAAGTGCGACATGTGTACCGACCGCACCTCCGAAGGTCTCGCCCCGATGTGCGCCTCGGTCTGCCCGAGCGAAGCGCTCTGGTACGGCACCATCAACGAGTTCGACGACACCCGCAGCGGATCACTGTTCCGTGACTACCTGTTCGGTCGCCAAGAGGTCCGCACCAAGGTCTACACGGTCATCGACGACGCGCTCCGTGGACCCGTCGATGTCCTCGCCGGAGTCACCACGTCGTGGCTCGACGACCCGTTCGGCATCGACGAGATCGGAGCGCACTCGTGACCAGCGAACCCGTCCCCGTCCCGCCACCGTGGAAGCGGGACTTCCCGTACGAAGCGCAATCCGAGGAAGAAGTCACCCGCCGCGAGTTCGCCCGCTACCTCGTCCTCGGAGCCGGCACGATCGCCGTCGCCAACGTCGGCCTCGCCGTGTGGACACAGCTGCGCAGCATCAACGCCGGCGAACCACGCGCGATTGTTCCGCTCGCCGACGTCGCCGTCGGTGAACCCCACCTGTTCCGCTACCCCGGCGACGACGACCCCGCCATCCTCGTTCGGCTCGCCGACACCGATGTGGTTGCGTTCAGCCAGAAGTGCACCCATCTCGGCTGCGTCGTCTACTACGAACCCGGCGAGGAACGCTGGCACTGCCCCTGCCACGAAGGCAACTTCGAAGCATCCACTGGCGCGGTGATCTCCGGCCCACCGACACGACCGCTCGGTCGGATCGACCTTGAGGTCCGCGACGACGGCATGATCTGGGCGCTCGGCAGGCAGACATGAGGACGTCCGCACGCGGACGACGCACCTCATCCGCCGTCGTGCTCTACGTGATCATCCTCGTCGCGTTCCAAGTGTTCCTGATCACCGTCGCCGTCGAAGCGTTCCAGACCGACACCGAATCACTCGCCTGGGCAACAGCAGCAGTGTCTGTCGTCCTTTTTGCCGCCGCAGCGGCGTTCCTGCGCTACCTCCGACCATGACCGACACCTCGACCACCCGACCGCAATTCTCAGCATCGGTCAGCCCGCTGGCTGCGTTGTTCCCCGGCTACTTCGCGCTGGTGATGGCCACCGGCATCATCGCCATCGCGGCGAAACAGCAGGAGATCGACTGGCTCGCCAACGCTCTGTACGTCGTCGCGGCCGGAGCGTTCGCCGTCCTCGTCGTGTTGCTCGTCGCCAGACTCGCCGTCTACCCGCGGCGACTCGCAGCCGACCTCACCAGTCACGCCAAGGGCTTCGCGTTCCTTACCGTCGTCGCCGGGACCAACGTGCTCGCCAGCGCATCCGCGATCGTTCACGGCTGGTGGACCCTCGGCGAAATCCTGTGGTGGTGCTCGCTCCCGCTCTACGTGATCCTGCTCTACACCGCCCTGATCTCCGATGTGCTTCGCCACGACAAACCAGTGCTCGGCGCCGGCATCAACGGCTCCTGGTTCCTCCTCACCGTCGCCACCGAATCCGTCGCCGTGTTCGGGGCACTCCTCCTCGGCCACCACCCCAGCGACTTCCTCGCCTTCATGTGCCTCGCCGCGTTCTGCCTCGGCCTCGTCCTCTACCTGATCGTCATGACCATGGTCTTCCTCCGCTGGACCTTCCAGCCACTCGAACCCACCGACGCCGACCCGCCCGCCTGGATCGCCGCCGGCGCGGTCGCGATCACCGTCCTCGCCGGCTCCAACCTCCTCGCCACCCGCACAGTCTCACCACGCATCGACCGCCTCGGCCCGCTCATCGAAGGACTCGTCACCCTCGCCTGGGCCACCGCCACGTTCTGGTTCCCGGTCATGGTCGCGATCGGCATCTGGCGCCACATCGCCCGTAAGGTCCCGCTCCGCTACCACCCCTCCTACTGGGCACTCGTGTTCCCCCTCGGCATGTACGGCGTTGCCACCTTCAAGATGCGCGCCGTCATCAAACTCGACCAACTCGAATGGGCACCGAAGATCACGCTCGCGGTCGCGCTCACCGCATGGACCGCAACCTTCATCGGACTCGTCGTCCAAGGCGGCCGAGCCGTGTTGAAACGGACACCGTCGGCCGTGCTCGCAGCCGACCATTCCTGAGATGGCCTCGTACTACATCGCGCTGAGCTTGCACATCCTCGGCGCCACGATCTGGGCCGGTGGCCACCTCGTCCTCGCCACCACGATCCTGCCCCGAGCCCTACGCGAACGGCGCGCCGCGGAGTCAGTGACTTCGAACAGAGCTTCGAACGCATCGGCCTTCCGGCGCTCGCCGTGCAGATCCTCACGGGATTGTGGCTCGCCCATCATCTCCTCGGCGCAGCTGGCAACTGGTTTCACGACAACCCGATCGCCCACGTGATCCAGATCAAGCTCGGCCTCCTCGCACTCACCCTCGCGCTCGCGATTCACGCCCGAGTCCGCGTTGTCCCCAAGCTCTCCGACGACACCCTTCCGACACTCGCCTGGCACATTCGAGCCGTCACTATCGCCGCCGTCCTCTTCGTCCTCGCCGGTGCCAGTATTCGCTTCGGGGGCTATCCGGCGTTTGACGGCTGACCGTTTCCTGGCTGACCGCTGCCTGGAGCCCTTCCGCTCAGGACGAGCACGCAACCAGACTGCAACCCACGTGGTCGGCAACCGTGGTCAATGATGGTCATTGAAGGTCGATCGACGGCATCGGTCGTTGCTGGTCAGGGCGCCTGCTTTGGCGCTCGTGACGAGCGGGCGGAGCGCCGTGCCGGTTATCCATTCGGCGAGCCGGAGGAATACTGGTACGACGATGAACCAGCCGGCGGCCGAGCTCTCGACGAGGAAGAACAAAACGTCGATCGGCTCCGTCGCTGGCACCGGGAACTTCGCTCGCGGGATGTGTTCGACTCGGTCGACCTCGCGACGATCGCAGCCAAGATCGATGCTTGCTCAGCGGAGCTGGAACGGTTCACCGGACTCGTCTACGTCGAGCGCCGTGATCAGATCGGCGATCGGTGGCCGCGCATCCGGTGTCGATGGGAGGGAGAGGTAGCGGAGTTCGCCGGTGCGGCCGATCAGCCATCGTCGCCAGTGACGGGTTGTAGCCGTGGCGGACGAGTTCATCGAACAACTGCACGGGGATAGGTGCGAGCGGGTTCCGGACTGCGCAACCGTCGGGGCCGGGGACGAACAGTTCGTCGGTGATGATCTGGCCGCTGCTGTGGTCATAGCCCTGCACGTAACGCACCTCCGCGACGACACGGCGGCCGTCCGGTGTCTTGGTGACGAACACGACGAAATTCAAAGCAAGCGCGGCGAGCTGCAAGATGTCGCCAGTCGACCAGTCGCGTCCGCTCGCCCGTGCGTACACCGGGAGGCGGGGGAAGACCGAGAACGACGAATCGGCATGGATCGTGCACATCGACCCCGAGATGCCCTGGGTCATTGCTTCCAACATGTCGATCACTTCCGGGCCGCGTACCTCACCGACGATGATTCGCCGGGGGATGAGCCGCTTGATCGCTCGGGCCAGATCGGCCAGCACGACCGCGCCGGCGCCCTCGGTGTTCGCCTGGCGTTCCATCAGCGAGAGGACGTGGTTGTGACGGCGCGGGTTCCGATCGAGATGCAACTCGGGTTCCTGTTCGAGCACGATGACCCGCTCGTCGGGGTCGAACTCGTGAGCGAACGCTCGCAGCAACGTGGTCTACCCGGCGCCCTGCCCGCCGGCGATCAGCATGTTCTTGCGTGACTTCACGCACGCTTTGAAGAACGTGGCGAGGCCCTGGTCATACATGCGCCGCCGGACCAGTTCGGTCTGATCGGCGTCGACGAACAGGTGGCGGCGGATCGAGGCGTACGGCCGTTTCGACGTCCACGCGATTGCGGTCATCGGGACCCGTCGGGGAGTTGGAGGTCGAGCGTCGGACGGTTCGGGGTGAACTCACGCTCCATATGCCCACCCCGACGGGCCACCGTTTGGAGCATCTCGATCAGCTCCTCATCCGACCGGGCCACGGGTTCGGCCCGCTCGACTTCGCCGTTCAACAGACCGAGGCGAACGTCGTCGCAGCCGTTGATGAATACATCGGTCACGTCGTCACGTTTCAGGAAACGGTCGAGGAACGGTGCTGCACTGAAGGCCGTTTCGAGCACGGTTCGGGTGATCCGGTCTTCCTCCTCGGCCGTGAGTTGCAGGTCGCCACGACGGAGAGCGGCACGTGAGCGGCTGTCGAACTCGCGTTGCAGAATGGCGATAGCCATCTGCTTCTGATCGACCTCGTCCGGTACCTGGCGGCCATCTTGCGCGGCGCGGGACATGAAGTCGCCGATCTCATCCGCGACGACTCGGCGGAGCGTGGCTTCAAGCTCGTCGATCATGCCGCCGAACCTTCCCGCTGAATCTCGCTGCTCACGGTTGCGAGTGCGGATCGGGCCGAGCGGGCGAGGCCCGTACGAAGCCAACCTCGACTCGGCCCATCAACGATCAGGTCATTCACCGCTCGGCTGTCCCACGGCAGTGTTCCGGCTATGGGGAGTCCGGTCGCTTCGGCGACCTCCTTCTCCTTGTAAGGCCGTTCGCCGTTCAGAAGCAGCGAGACCGGACAACCGACTGCCGCCGTAAGCGCGTCGACAATCGATCGTGCCGCTTCGATGCCGGCGAGGGTCGGATGGCAGACGACTATGACGGCGTCGCAGCCGGAGAGCCGTCGGCTCGTCGGTTGTGATCGTGCCCAGCGGCCAGCGTCGAGTGTAGAACGCCACGTTCGATGAGGATGAATCTGCCGGTTTGGTGTGCATCGTGAATGTCGCGGAACGGGTGGCGGGACGCGCCGAAGCAGACGCCTGGGTCAGACCTGATGCCAACGCGGCTGCGGTCGGGCCGCGAGGATGCCCCCG
>JANMCE010000043.1:0-14740 GCA_031360915.1 Actinomycetes bacterium
TGTCCGGATGATCAGGCCCAAGGATCCGCTCGCGATCGCGCACGGCCTCCTCAAGGGTTTGAGCAGCGGTCTGATAAAGGTGGAGACCCTCCTGGGCGCGGGCCGATGCTTCGAGAGCGGCGATTCGCTCGGTGGCGGTCAGCGGCTCCGTGAGGAGGTCGACCGCAAGGTCCAGCGCCGCATCAGCCTGGTCCGAAGAGCGCAACCGATCGATCGTACGGAGGGTCGCAGCAACTTTATCGCCGACCTCGATCGGCACATCGGCAAAAGTCACGCGGTCATCAGCTGTGATGTCGAGCGCGGGCATACTCCGGCCAGCCAGCTCTGCAGTGAACGATCGCACTGACCACAGGTCGACCGCCTGGCTCGCCAACTGTCGACGTAACCCAGGCGGCCCAACGAGTAACAGGCCGCTTCCGAGTTCTCTCCGCATTGTGTCGCGCCGACGGTTGAGGGCCGTGAGCGATTCCGCCCACGCCGCTGCCCATGCGTCTTCGAGCGATCGCGTCGCCTCGATCCAGATCAGCCCCCCAACCAGCGAGCCATTCAGCACGTCACTGACAGCCGAAGTCAACTCATCGGGAGACGACGCTACTATCCGACGGAGCTCACGACTCTGGCCACCGAGGAACCACGAGGCTCGGCGAGCCAACTCATCCAAGCCATAGGTGGATGAGGAGAAAATGGCGCCGAACCAAAATCCCTTCTCCCTCGCTACGTGGTTGCGCAGGCGAAGCCACACCTGCTCGTCCGCGATCGAGAGCCCTTCGGCGAGGGCGCCGTCGGTCACAGCAGTAGTTCCCTCACCGGCGGCGTCACGTCGTACCATTCCGTGCCGTTGCGGTAGGGGAGCACGACCTGGCGCTCCAGAAATTCGCTGAACCGTCTGCGGTCGTCATCGGTGGCCAGCCGCGGCCATTGCTGCTTCGTGAGTTCTTGAAGCCAGGCGTTCTCATCGCTGGTCAGGTAACGGAAGTCGTCGGCCATTCCTTTGATCGCCCCATCGATAGTGCGCGCAGCAACCGGAAGGTTGAATGTTCGTTCCACGACCGACCGAACGAGGAACAGGAGATTGCGCAGGTTTCCTCCGGAGGCGAGAACGAGTCGGTCGAGCTGGACCGGGTCGCTGATGAGGCGAGCAATTTCGCGATGTCGCCGCTGGAGTACTTCGAGCAGCAAGGCGACGCCGCGTTCGTTGCGACCCCCGCCTTTATTCTCAACGGTGACCGCTGTCAGCGACGGAACTCGACCCTCGTAGTTGGTCGACAGAGCCTGTGGTTCGAGCACAGTAAGGTCGGGCGGAACGGAATAAACCGCATGCACCCCGGGGAACCGCAATCGACGTGCATTCTGAGCAAAGAGAACCCGCACCGAAGACCGAACCGCATGGTTCGTATCGTCGGTATCGGAGAGCTTTTCGGTTGAGTCGATCAGAAGGACGATGCCCGTTCCGGTGCTCGCGTCCGCGAGCTTTGCGGCCTGTGCCCCGATCTCATCGTGTACTGCCTTCACCACGACTTCAAGCCGTCGGTCGAGATGCTGACGGAGTCGCTGACGGAACTCGGGGTTATCGCGCAGGCTTGCCTTTAAGTCGACCTTCACAACCTTGGCGTCCGCCGTGAGGCCAATCTCCTCGAACTCCCACTTTGAAAGCCAACCTGACGCCTTCTTCCAAACCGATACTCCCTTCGCCAACTTCAGGCGATGAAGCTCATCGTCGAACGCCCCCGCAAGGGTGAGCAGATAGTCGCCGACGCCGACCGGGGTGTAGGCGTCGAGGTAGCCGTCGAGGTCGACGTAGACAACCCGGTAACCAAGGAATTGAAGCTTGTTCTGTAGCCGCCGGAGCTCGGTGCTCTTACCGCTTCCGCGGAAGCCCGAGAACAGATGCGCACTGCTGGAACTGCGCGCCCGTTTGATTTGGTTGGTGAGGAGCGCCACGGGATCTGCCTCAGGATCACTTGGATCGTAAATCTGGACGTATCGCTTCCGATCGTCCTCGTTTGTGAGGTCGAGCGGGCGCTCGATCATCGCTTCATTGAGTTCAGTCAGAAAGTCCTCATCGGACAAATTCGGCACATCCTCAGCCTATCTGTCCGGCCCGATCTGGCGGAGCCGTCTGTTCTCGAGCCTACGAACATGACCGCAAGCGGTCGGCGAGATGTTCAAAGAGCGGGGCCAAGTTCGATCGAGAACATCGGCCCCGAACGCTTCGGGTTTCAAGTAACTGCCCACGAACTGTCACCTAGTGGTCGACCCCAGCCACTACCCAACAGCGTTACAACGTTGGGAAGCAGTCGCCACGACCGAGTTTGGCCAGGCCGTTGAGGTCGCCGGGTGCCAACGACGTCACCTCGTATGAACTCGATGGATACATCACCTGCGTCGGGTCTTCAACATGACCGAGCCCGACGAGGTGACCTAACTCGTGTAGGACAATGACCCTTCCGATGTCATCGGCCTTGACGTCGCCCTTCGGCTGGAGACTCGCGAAGGCGGGGCCGTCCAAAGCGAGCGTCCCCGTGATGTAAACCTTTGTTCGCGGGTCGAACGGTGACGTGTCGTGAGTGTCGAGATACGCGCTCCCACCCAGACCGATCACGCGCTTGTTGAGGTCCGGCGAACGGCTCGGGTCGGACCAAGCGATGAGCACTGGTGCCCATCGATCGCCGTAACGCGATCGCTGGAACGAGGCCCGCTCTTTGCTCGGTTCCTCGTCGGTTGGTCCGTCGTTTATGAATACCAGACCACTCGCCGCGCTGATGGCCGCGATGGCATCGGTGACCATCTCGTCGCCGTGTAGCGGCATCGTCCGCCGATTGGTCACGTAGTGAATCGGCCGGCACGGGTCGTATGCGACGGGTGACTGCTTGTCGCTCTGCCTGGCCATGAAGCTGAACCGGGTGCTGTCACTAGACACCGCAGCTGGCTGTCCGAGCGGGCCGCTTTCGGCCTCACGGCTCGGCGCCGGTCGATCGGTTCCCAAAGTGAACAATTTGGCCCCGGCGCTATCAGCGTTGCCACCATTCACTTTGTGAAGCGCAAGCCCGGTCGCCACGAGACCACCAATGACCGCCAGTCCGATCGCACGCCGACGCCAGCGCCGCCTCCGGAACGACCTGGTCTTCGACTCTGTCTCACGCGTTTCGCTCTCGAGGCGGCTTTGCAGAAGCGCAGAACGAGCGTTTCGTTCCGCCTGCCGCAGCCGTTCGTCAGCCGACATCTCTGTCGCCATAGCTGACCGCACGAACGACTCATCAAACACAACGTCATCCGGTTCGTGGTCAGGCGTATTCATTGGACCGATGAAGCCACGCCGCCCCAAGCCTGTCAAGGGCCGTACAGCCCACCCCACGCTCGCGCTACGGGCACTGACGAAAGATGAAGCCGTGGGAACCAGCGCTGAGTTCACGTGGTGGAAACAGGCCCGTGAACCACCCGATACAGTCCGGTCGTACCCTGAGAGGATGACCATGGTTCAGCGGGCTACGAGTTCGAGAACCTGGAACGAACTGTTTGACGACGCGGCAGTTGCCCGCCCGGCAGCGGCGGCGCTTGTGCAACAGCTAAAGGACCTCGGCGACGCGGGCCTCGTCATGCGTCAAGGTCTGGCCGATCTTGAGGTGCAGGCCATGGGCATCACCTTCACCGTCTATGACGACGGCCAGGGCATCGACCGGGCATGGCCGTTCGACATCGTGCCCCGCATCATCGCCGCAGCCGAATGGCGTCATATCGAACAAGGTTTGGCCCAGCGGTTGAAGGCGTTGAATCTGTTTATCGACGATCTTTACAACGAGCAGAAGGTCATCGCCGACGGAGTGTTTCCTGTCGATTTGCTGACCGACTCGAAGAATTTTCGGTCAGAATGCCGGGGGATCCGCCCGAAATTCGGCGTGTGGGCCCACATCTGCGGCAGCGACCTGGTGCGCGACGGCGACGGCACCATGTACGTGCTGGAGGACAACCTGCGCGTGCCATCTGGCGTGAGTTACATGCTGGAAAACCGACTCGTGTCCAAGCGAGTCTTCGCCGATCTCTTCCAGCGCCAAAGCATCGAACCGGTCGACGGGTATGTGGAGGAGCTGTACAAACTGCTGTGCTCGCTCGCCGCCGACGATGTGACCGAGCCGAACGTGGTGGTGCTCACGCCGGGCATCTACAACTCGGCCTATTTCGAGCACAGCTTCCTGGCCCAACGCATGGGTGTAGAACTCGTTGAAGGCCGAGATCTCACGGTGGGCGACGACAACAGGGTCTACGTCCGCACGATCGCCGGCTTGGAACGGGTCGATGTCATCTACCGGCGGATCGACGACGCCTTCTTGGACCCCGAGGTCTTCCGAGCCGATTCAACCCTTGGCGTACCTGGTCTGATGCGGGCATGGAAAGCCGGCGAGGTGGCCATCGCCAACGCCCCCGGCGCTGGGGTGGCAGACGACAAAGTCGTATACGCCTGGGTACCGGACCTGATCCGCTACTACCTCGGCGAGGAACCGCAGATCGCCAACGTGCCGACCTATCGCTGCCTCTATCAAGACGAGCGTCGCACCGTGCTGGCCAACCTGCGGGACCTGGTAGTGAAGCCAGCCAACGAAAGTGGCGGCTACGGCTTGATGATCGGCAACCGGGCCACCGACGAAGAACTGGCCAACGCGGCCGCGGCGATCGAATCCGACCCCCGGAACTGGGTCGCGCAACCGATCCTTTCGCTCTCGGTCGCGCCGACCCTGTGCGACGGCGTGCTGGCCCCACGACATCTCGATCTTCGACCGTTCATCCTGTCCGGTGCTGGCCACTACGTAACCCGCGGCGGGTTGACACGGGTGGCATTGCGCGAGGGGTCGCTCATCGTGAACTCGTCCCAGGGTGGCGGCAGCAAGGACACATGGATCGTGGAGCAATAGCAGTGTTGCTCTCCCGAGTCGCCGAAAATCTGTACTGGGCCGCCCGCTATCTGGAGCGGGCCGAAGATACCGCTCGAATCGTGCTGCAACACACCAACGTCATCATCGACATGCCCGAGTCTGTGTCACTGGGCTGGAACCCGCTCCTGGCCATCTTGGGTGATCCCGAGACCGACGGTATGGTCAATGAGACCGAGATCGTCAACTACTTGGCATGCGACACGAGTAACCCGAGCAGCATCGTGGCCAGCGTTGTCGCCGCCCGCGAGAACCTGCGTACCACCCGCGAGGTGCTGCCCCGAGCCGCATGGCAGGCCATCAACGACCTTTATCTGCAGGTTGGCGACCGTTGCGGGGAAGCGGTCCCTCGATTCACCCGCGCGAAATATTTGAGCCACATCGTCGGCGAATCGCAGCGGATCGTCGGCATCTTGGCCGGGACGATGAGCCGAGATGCGGCGTACAGCATGTTGCGCCTCGGCCGGAACATCGAGCGGGCCGATATGACGACCCGCGTGCTTGACGTGCGAGCCGGAAGTCTGATGGGCGGCGACGGCGCGTTCGATGACATTCAGTGGGTCGGCGTGCTGCAGTCGCTCTCTGCTCTGCAGATGTACCGCCGGGCCACCCGATCACCGCTCGACGGCCATTCGGTCGTGCGCTTCTGCCTGCAGTCCCGCGAGTTCCCCCGATCGGTCGCACACTGCCTCCGCGAGGTCACGCACTGTATGTCGGTTCTGCCGGCCCGAGCGGAGGTAAGCCGTGCGTGTGACATCGCGACTGAGCAACTTGCGGGCCTGGCCTTGCACGACATCAGCGGCTGGCACCTGCACTTTCTGACGGACGCATTGCAGCAGGCCATCGGCGATGTCCACGGCGCTATTGCCGAGGGGTACTTTCGGGTTGCGGAGCGTGTCGCATAGCCGGCGGTGTTGGTTTGGTGACGTTGCCTCGACGTGAGGCATGCTGGACAGGTGCTGCCGTTCACTGCGTATGGAGGCAAGGCGCTTCCCGGGCGGTTCGACGAGGTGACTGACCCGGGCGGACACGCCCGACCCCATTGGCCCGCTCTGCTGGACGCCTTCGAACAACTCGGCTGCGAAGAACTCACCCGCCGCGGAGCTGCGGCCGAACGGCTCGCATCCGCCGCCGGATTCGGCGCTTCTACCACCACCGATCGAGGCGACGGCGCGGACCCAACGCCCACCACGCCGCTCGGCAACGACGCAGGTCCCGGACACCACGAGGTACCGCCACGGCGGGTCGACCCGATCCCGGTGATCTTCGGTGCCCACGACTGGCAGCAATTGCAGGACGGCATCAACCAGCGGCTCCGGCTGCTGGAGTTGGTAGCCGCTGATCTGTACGGCGAGCGCACGCTGGTGCAACGCGGTCTCCTACCGGTCGATGCCGTACTCGGCAGCGCGCAATACCTCGCTGCTGCCCATGGCTGGTCACCGGCGGGACCACGCCTCACCCGGTATGCGGCCGACATCACGAGGGACGCAACGGGGCAGTTCCTCGTGGTAGAAGACCACACCGAGAACCCTGTTGGCGCTGGTCGAGCCTTGTTACTTCGGTCCGTGCTCACCCGGCTGTTCGGGGTCGAACACCGACGTCTAAGAGTCCAGCCGCTCGGACCATGGTTCGATGCGCTTCGCAGCGCACTGGCCGAGTTGGTGCCGGCAGCGGCAGCGTCGCCCCGAGTCGCGTTGCTCGCCCCGGCGGCGGCGCATCCGGACTTCGCTGAGCAGGCGTTGCTGGCCACCCAACTCGGCTACAACCTGGTCGAAGCCGGAGATCTGAGCGTTCACGGCGGCTCGCTGTACCTGCGGGCCGTCAGCGGTCTGGAGCCCATCGGCGTCTTGCTCCGAGCCGTGCCCGACAGCGCTCTCGACCCGTTGGAGATCGTCCCTCCCAGCGCCGCCGGTGTGGCCGGGCTGCTTCAAGCCGCCCGCCGAGGCCAGCTCGGGCTGTCCAACGCCGTCGGGTCCGGACTGGTCGGCGGCACGCGCTTACACCGCTACTTGCCCACGCTCTGCCAGTCACTGCTTGGCGAGGAATTGCTGCTGCTAAGCGTTTCCGCGGCTGGCGAGCGGGCCACCACGCCGGTGTTTCGGGCGGGCGAATTGGTCGCCGATACCTATGCGATGCGGCTCCATGCAGTTCAGAGCAGCGACGGCGTAGCGGTGTTGCCCGGTGGGGTCGCCCGATCCAGCGGCGGAGTGAAAGATGTGTGGGTCGTCGGTTATTCCTCGGCGCCAGCCCGTATATTCGCCTCCGCGGCCGGAGTGCTCGAGCCGATCGACCTGCGAGATTCACTGCCGTGCCGCGCGGCGGAGGCGCTGTTCTGGTTGGGCCGCAATGCCGAACACGCCGAAAGCGTCGCCCGCTGCGTGCACGTCGCCCTGTCGACCTTCCGGGCTGATCCAGAACTGGCCGACCTCGACCGCGGCGCCTGGGCGCAGCGCGTCATCTCCGTCCTCACGCTGCTCGTCGGTGACCGCTCGGTCGACAGCGCTGCGGCGGCGCCGGTGTGGGCCGACGACGGCGCGTTCGGGCCCGACGGTATCGGCCTGATCGCCCGGGCACGAGAAGCGCTGTCCGATCGGCCCGATGGTCTCGCCGATACCCTCGGCCACCTGGCGTCGAACGCCGCTACAGTGCGCGAATTCCTGTCCACGAGCACCTGGCGATTGATGGATGCCTTGTTGAGCGAACGGTCCCGGCTTACGCAGCCGACCCAGATCAACGGCGTGGACCTGCTGGACCTGCTCGACCGGACATTGGCCTCGCTTGCCGCGATGGCCGGGTTGATGCAGGAAAGCGTGGTCCGCGGACCCGGCTGGCGATTCTTCGATCTCGGCCGCCGGCTGGAACGATCCCGCCTGCTGGTCACCACACTGCGGGCAGCGTTCTCCGTGCTCTCGCCGATGGTGGTCGCCGGCGCCGTTGGTGAATTCGTGCTGGCCAGCACCGAGAGCCTGGTCGCCTACCGCCGTCGGTATCGCACCGACATCGAACTGGAATCACTCATCGACCTGCTCGTGGTCGATGACCGCAATCCCCGCTCACTGGCCTTCCAGGTCGACCGGATCCGCGAGGACCTGGCCAGCCTGCCCGACCGCGACGGCCTCCACCACGAGGCGGCGGTCCTCGAGCAACTCGCCGGTCGGTTGCCTGCGGTTCGGTCCGACCACACGCTGGAAGCCACCCTGCATGAGATGGACGACCTGCTTGCCGCCCTTGTCCGCGGCGTCGGCCACATATGGTTCTCGCCGCGCCCGGTCGGCCGCCATGTCTCCACCGAGGCCCGATGACCAGATATCAGGTCAACCACGTCACGACGTACAATTACGACGCCGAGATGGCCGGCGGCCACATGGTCGCCCATCTGGTGCCCCGCAGCACGCCGTTCCAGACGGTGCGGGCCTCGGCGGTGACCAGCGTGCCGCAACCTGCAAACCGGCTGACCTGGATCGATGTGTTCGGCAACCTGTGCACCTACCTGTCCATCGAGCAGCCCCACACCTGGCTGAAGGTCGGTGCACTCAGCGATGTCGTGGTCGCCGAGCCTGTGCTACCGGCCGACATCGCGTGGGAACTGGTCGCCGACCTGACGACGAACGACACCACCGAACAAGGCCAGCTCGCTCAGTGGTGCCGCGAAGACTCGCCGCTCGTCAGCTCGTCGAACGCCCTCGCCGATTACGCCCGGCTGTCATTTGGTCGCGGTGACGGAGTGATCGCCGGCCTGCGCAACCTGACCGAGCGGATCTTCGCCGACTTTGCCTTCGACGCCGACGCCACCGACGTTTCAACACCGCTCGACATGGTGCTGGCCAACCGCAGTGGCGTCTGCCAAGACTTCGCCCACCTGGCCATCGGCTGTCTGCGTTCCCTGGGGCTGCCCGCTCGCTACGTAAGCGGCTACCTGGAAACCACGCCGCCGCCAGACGTTGCCAAACTGGTCGGGGCCGACGCGTCGCACGCCTGGTGCTCGGTGTATGTCCCGGGTTTCGGTTGGGTCGACGCCGATCCGACCAACGCCCTGCTACCTCCCAACCGTCACGTCACCGCCGCGTGGGGCCGCGACTACGCCGACGTCGCCCCGGTCCGCGGTGTCACCTTCGGTCCCCCGGCTACCCAAGTCCTGCACGTCGCTGTCGACGTCACCCAACTCCCAGAATAGGACGTGTCGATGGGCATTCATATCGGTATCGAGCACCGCACGACGTATCGGTTCGACCGTGCCGTGCAAATTCATCCACACGTGCTGCGGCTGCGGCCGGCGCCACATTGCCGCACGCCGATCTTGGCGTACAGCCTTCGTGTCACGCCGAGCGACCACTTCATCAACTGGCAACAGGATCCGTTCGGGAACTTCATGGCTCGGCTGGTGTTTCCCGAACCGGCGACCCTGCTCGACATCACGGTCGACCTGATCGCGGATCTTACGGTCATCAACCCGTTCGACTTCTTCGTGGAGGAGTCGGCCAAGGCCTTCCCCTTCGACTACGAACCACAACTCGCCCAGGACCTCGAGCCGTACCTTCGACCAGCAGCCCCGCTTGGACCCAGGTTGCAGGGGTGGCTGTCCGGGGTACAGCGGCCCTCGGCGGGGATGCCGATCGCTGACTTTCTCGTCGGGTTGAATCAGCGTCTGTATAACGACATCGACTACTCGATCCGCATGGAACCCGGGGTGCAGTCTCCGGAAGAAACCCTCACCCGGGGCATCGGTTCCTGCCGCGACTCCGGTTGGCTGCTGGTCGAAGCGCTACGGCACCTCGGACTGGCGACCCGGTTTGCCTCCGGCTACCTGGCGCAGCTTACATCCGACCAGCCGTCGCTCACCGGCGACGACGGTCCCACCGCCGATTTCACCGATCTGCACGCATGGGCCGAGGTCTACGTGCCTGGTGCCGGTTGGATCGGGCTCGACCCAACGTCAGGACTGTTCGCGGGCGAAGGCCACATTCCGCTGGCATGCACACCGCACCCGTCCACCGCCGCACCAATCTCGGGCAACACCGACTTCACCAAGGTTGAATTCGGGTTCGCCAACGTGGTCCACCGCATTCGGGAGGATCCCCGAGTCACCCTGCCGTATACGTCCGAGCAATGGGACCGCATCGACCAGCTCGGCGAGGAGGTTGACCGGCGTCTGGATGCGGGCGACGTTCGCCTCACCATGGGTGGCGAGCCGACCTTCGTGTCCATCGACGACATGGAGGGCGCCGAGTGGAACACTGCCGCCGACGGCGAGGCCAAGCGCAGCCTTGCCTTGGAGCTCGCCGGGCGCATGCACGACCACTTCACCACTGGCGGGCTGATCCAGCACGGCCAGGGCAAGTGGTACCCGGGCGAGCCGCTCCCCCGGTGGCAGATCGGCATCGTGTGGCGGAGCGACGGCCAACCGCTGTGGTCTCGCCGAGATCTCCTTGCGGCGCCCACGGAGCCGGGTACCTCCGGCATAGATGATGCCCGCCGGTTTGCTCATCGCATGGCCGCCCATTTCGGGATTGAGCCCGGCCACGTGCTGGCCGCGCACGAAGACCCCGTGGATGTGGCATGGCGTGAGGCCCTGCTTCCATCGGGTGAACCGCCGGCGGTAGATGCGACTGGCGAGGACGACATTGCCGCTCCCGACGCCCGCGTCCGACTGATCAAACGGCTGAGCGGCCCGATCACCGAGCCCGTCGCGTTTGTGATGCCGCTGCACCCATCGCTCACGGGTCATGGGTGGTGCACCACCACTTGGAACCTCAGGCGCGGCAGCCTGCACCTCATCCCTGGCGACTCGCCTGCCGGCCTGCGGCTCCCACTCGACTCGCTCACCTGGACGCCGACCCCTACGGACGTCGAGCGCTCACCGTTCGAAGCCCGCGAAGATCTGCCCGCTCCCGGCACCCTGCCCGGCTCACCAGCGACCGTCGTCGAACGGCACCTCGTCGCGCCCACGGCGATATCGGTTGAGGTACGCGACGGCCATATCTGCGTATTTCTCCCGCCGCTCGAGCATGCCGAAGATGCCGTCGAACTACTGGCAGTGGTCGAGTCCGTGGCCGCCGAGTTGGCCGTTCCGGTGGTGATCGAAGGGTATTCGCTGCCCCGCGACCCACGGCTGACCACGCTTATCGTGACGCCCGATCCCGGCGTGATCGAGGTGAATGTGCAGCCGAGCGCATCGTGGCGAGAGCTACGCAGCGTGCTTGAACCGCTCTACGAGGAAGCCCGTCTCACGCGACTCGGCACCGAAAAGTTCTCGCTCGACGGCAGCCACACCGGCACCGGCGGCGGCAACCACGTCACCCTCGGCGGAGCCAGGCCGGCCGATAGCCCACTGCTACGTCGACCCGATCTGCTGCAAAGCATGGTCACCTTCTGGCAGCACCATCCCTCGTTGTCGTACCTATTCTCGGGTCAGTTCATTGGCCCGACCAGCCAAGCGCCACGGGTGGACGAAGGGCGCGTCGACACCGTGTACGAGTTGGAGATCGCCTTCGCCGAACTGGAACGACAAGGCCCGGACGTGCCGCCGTGGATGGTGGACCGCTTGCTGCGGCATCTGCTGGTCGACTTGACCGGGAACACGCATCGAAGCGAGTTCTGTATCGACAAGTTGTTCAGCCCCGATAGCGAACGGGGACGGTTGGGCATCCTGGAGCTTCGAGCCTTCGAGATGCCGCCACACCCGCACATGGCCCTCGTTCAAGCGCTGCTCGTGCGTTCCCTCGTCGCCCGCTTCTGGGACGAACCGTACTCGGGCCGCCTCGTGCGTTGGGGCACCGATCTCTACGACCGCTACCTGCTGCCCTGGTACGTGCGCGCCGATATCCACGACGTGGTTGCCGATCTACGTCGCCATAACATCGACTTCGATATCGCTTGGCTCGAGCCCTTCCTTGAGTTCCGTTTCCCGCTCATCGGCGAAGTCGAACTCGGCGACGTGCGATTAGAACTGCGCAGCGCGATCGAACCCTGGCACGTGCTGGGTGAAGAAGTCGCGGCCGGGGGCACGGCCCGCTACGTCGACTCTTCGGTGGAGCGCATGCAGCTGCTCGTCACCGGTTTGAACCCGGCCCGCCACATCCTCACCTGCAACAACATGCCTGTGCCGCTCCAGACCACCAGCACTCCGGGTACCGGCGTGGCCGGTGTTCGATTCAAGGCGTGGGCTCCTTGGTCTGCGCTGCACCCGACGATCGATGCCCAGAGCACACTCGTGTTCGATCTCGTCGACCGGTGGAGTGCCCGATCACTCGGCGGCTGTACCTACGAAGTGTCCCATCCCGGCGGCCGGTCCTATGACACCTTCCCCGTCAACTCCGCCGAAGCCGAAGCCCGGCGCTACAACCGCTTCTCCAAAGACGGCCATACCCCCGGCGACATCGACATCGCCCACCTCGACCACCTCGCCGCCCGAGTTCCGCTTGAATACTCCCGCACCCTCGACCTCCGCCGCCACCCGGTGACGCTCGCGGACGAGAGTTGATCTCGACCCACAACGCGGCCGCGCTCGACGCTCCATCGGAGCCTTTCGGCCGCTCCTCCGAACGGCGGACTTCGACTCGCGCTGGTAGCGTCCGCGGATGCAACCGTTCTTGTGCTCGGTGTGCGGGCAGCTGTTGTTCTTCGACAACTCGACGTGCCTGGGCTGCGGTTCTGTTCTCGGGTACCTGCCGGACGCTCGTGAGCTAGCCGCTCTCCGGGAGACGCCAAACGGCCTCGAACGGGCCGACGGTATCCCCGGCTACTACCGGCCCTGTGCAAATCAGGTGATCGCCCGCTGCAACTGGTTGGTGCCCTGCGACGATCCGGCGGTGCTGTGTGCGAGCTGCCGTCTCACGTCGGTCCGCCCGAACGACAACGAGACCGACTCGCTCCCGGCGCTCGCCAACGCCGAGGCGGCCAAGCGTCGACTCCTGCATCAGCTGATGTCGCTTGGCCTTCCTGTCATCGGTCGAGCGGTGGACGAGGTGCGCGGTGTCGCCTTCGAGCTGTTGTCCTCCCGCGGTCGCTCGGTGATCACCGGACACGACTCCGGGGTGATCACCCTTGACCTCTCCGAGTCCGACGATGTGCATCGGGAGTTCGTGCGGCAACAATTGGGCGAGCCGTACCGTACGGTGCTCGGTCATCTACGCCACGAGATCGGCCACTACTACTGGCAACTTCTTGTCGTGGAGAGCGGCCACCTGGAGGCCTTTCGGTCGTTGTTCGGCGATGAACAGCGTTCCTACGCTGCATCACGCGAACAGCACTACGCAAACGGCGTCGACATCGATTGGTCCACTACGCACGTGAGCGAATACGCCACCATGCATCCCTGGGAGGACTGGGCCGAGACGTTCGCCCACTACCTGCACATCGATGCCGGACTGGCAACAGCTACCGGGATCGGGCTTGACGTTCATGAGCCCGCCCGCTCCGCTGGCATCGCTGCCTGGTCCGCTCTTAGGCCGACCACCATCGGCACGATGGTGCAGAAATGGCTCGGCCTCACGATCGCCCTTAACGCAATGGCACGGTCAATCGGCCAACCCGACCTGTACCCCTTCGTGCTTTCCCCGAACGTCGTAGAAAAGCTGGACTTCGTCCACCGCGCTATCGCCTTTCAGACATGAGACATCATCATCAAGAGTCAGGCCGTGGCGACTGCTTTGAGGATGTCGATTCGGGCGGCTCGGCGGGCGGGCATGAGGGCGGCAACGATGCCGGCGATGGTTGCGATCGCCGTGACGATGGCCAGCGTTCCGACGGGGATGACGAGGTGGTCAACGCCCTGGTCGGCGAGAGCATGGACCATGGCCCAGCCGAGGAAGGCTCCGACAGCGAGGCCGAGTCCTGTGCCGAACAGAGCGATGATCGCCGACTCCCAGAGGACCGACGAGCGGACCTGCGCACGGCTCATGCCGACGGCTCGGAGCAGACCGAGTTCTCGTTTGCGTTCGTGGATCGACAGGGCCAGGGTGTTGGCGATGCCGAGCAAGGCAATGAGCACGGCGAGCCCGAGTAAGGCGTACATGAGGGTCAGGATGGTGTCGAGGTTGCCGTTCTGCTGGGTGATGAATGCTTCGGTGGTGAGCACCTTTGCGGTCGGGTAGCTGGCCGCGGCGTGGTCGATGATGCCGATGTTGTCGGCATCGACGTAGACCCGGCTGTCGAGTTGGGTAGCGAGGTTCCCTTCGAACGCGGTGAGGTCGACGAACCGGTCACCGAGAAAGCTGGCACCGTGGTCGTAGATGGCTCGCACGGTGAAGGTGGTTGTTCCCGTCGGAAACGTAATGGTGCGGATGTCGCCGAGATGTGCCGCGTCGGGTCCGGTGCCGGCTTTCACGGCGATGCCGTCGGCTCCCAGCTGCGTAACGTCGCCTTCGATGTGGCCAAGGTCGAATAGCGTCCCGATGGTGGTCGTGTCGTAGGCGTTCAGGAAGGCGAGGTTGCCGTTCACCTCGACCGCGGTCGTGCGCTGCTCGGAGATGGTGTGCACCCCGGTCTGAGTGACGAGGTTGGCGGCAAGGTTGGGGCTGAGACCGCCGGTGCTGTCCACGGCGCCGGAGTCAATGACCAGCGTGCCGTGGTAGTCATCACGGAACGCTCCGGCACCGGACGCCTTGATCGACGAAGCGAAGATCGACAGGAAGCCGACCAGGGCAACACCGATCATGAGCGACGCCGCGGTTCGAGCGGTGCGCTTGGGGTTGCGCATGGCGTTCTGGCGGGCGATCACCCCGGCGGTGCCACGCAACCTGGCGATCGGAGATCCGACGATGGCCGCGACGGGGCGGGCGAGTACCGGGCCGAGGACTGACACGGCGAGAAACAGA
>JANMCE010000066.1:0-34480 GCA_031360915.1 Actinomycetes bacterium
GGCTTGGGGCCACCATCGGATGCGATGTAGCAACCGATCTCGCCACGGGGGGATTCGATGCCCACGTAGACCTCGCCCTCGGGCACTTTGAAGCCCTCGGTGAAGATCTTGAAGTGATGGATGAGCGCTTCCATCGACTCATCAATGCGGGCGCGCGGTGGCGGCGTGACCTTCTTGTCCTGGATGCGATAGTCACCCGAGGGCATATGGTCGAGCACCTGGCGCACGATCTTCATCGACTCGCGGATCTCGTTGAGGCGGATGGCGAACCGGTCGAACGCGTCGCCGTACGAGCCGACGATGACATCAAAATCCATCATGTCGTAGTGCAGGTACGGCATGTCCCGTCGCAGGTCGAAGGCCACGCCGGTCGATCGCAAAATGGGTCCGCTGGCACCGAGGGCCATGGCCTCATCGGGTGTGATCACACCGACGCCCTGCAGGCGCTCGCGCCACAGCGGCTGGCCGGTCATGAGCACGTCGTACTCTTCAAGACGGGCGGGCAGCATGTCGAGGATGGCGAGAACGTCGTCGCGCCAGCCGTCGGGCAGATCGGCCGCCACGCCGCCGGGACGGATGAAGTTGTGGTTCATGCGAAGGCCGGTGACCTTCTGGAAGAACCGCAGCACTTCCTCGCGCTCGCGCCAGCCGTAAATCATCATGGACACCGCACCGAGGTCCATGCCGTTGGTGGCCATGAACAACAAGTGGCTGGCCATGCGGTTCAGCTCGGAGAGCAGCATGCGCATCCATACCGCACGCTCGGGGATGTCGCCGTCGATGCCGAGCAGCTTTTCGGTGGCGAGAGAGAACACGAGCTCGTTGTTGAGCGGGCTCAGGTAGTCCATGCGGGTGACGTTGGTGCCACCCTGCATGAACGTTAGATCCTCGCCCTGCTTCTCCATGCCGGTGTGCAGGTAGCCAATAATGGGCTTGCAGCGCAGCACAACTTCGCCCTGCAGCTCGAGCATGAGACGCAACACGCCGTGCGTTGACGGGTGCTGCGGACCCATGTTGATGATCATGGTCTGATCTTCGGTGGGGTCGACCGCATTGATGTCCATGGCCGCAGCTTCTGTCTCCGACATGCGGAGGACGGCGCCAACGTTGCGCATGAGTTCAGTGGCAGTCAGCTCGTGGCGGGGCCGCATTTCCTGGCCGCCCTCGTTGGTACGAAAAGCCTCCACCATGCTCATGCCTCGGAACCCTTCGCTACCGCTTGCTGCGCAATGGCCCCTCTTCGAGGGTACGGGAGCCCGGCTTCGCCGGTCTCCTTGGGCCGCTCGGTCTCGCTTCGCTCGATCAATCCCGCGAGTCGGATGTTTTTCATCGCGTCCCCTTGAATTGCACGGGAATACGACCGGTGTCGTAGTCCTTGCGGAGCGGATATCCATCCCAGTCCTCGGGCATCAGGATGCGGGTGAGGTCGGGGTGTCCGCTGAACGAGATACCGAACATGTCAAACGCCTCGCGCTCCATGGCCTCGCAGCCGGGCCACACGTCGTAGGCCGACGGCAGCGTGCAATCGCTCCCGGTCACTTGTACCCGCACGCGAATTCGTTCACGGTTGGCGATGCTCAGCAGGTTCAGCACGATCTCAAAACGCTCGGGCGAAATGCTGGCGGGCAACGGGCGGCCGGGATGGGTGAGATAGTCAACGCCGCACAGATCGGCACACATGGTGAAGCCGTCGGCAACCAGGTTGCGGAGCACCTTGATGTAGTCGGCACGGCTGACATGCACGACCTTCTGATCACGGCTGTAGGTGACCAGGCAGCCGTGCAGACGCTCGGGTTCCGGCGTCGGCTCGGGCTCGACGGCGGGTGTCTCAGTAGTCGTCATCGCTACCTCCGGGAGAGTGCGACGGTGACGGGACGGCCGGTGGCCGCTTGTTCTTCCACATGAATCTGCGCACCCGCGCCGGTGTCTCCGCGACGGCGAAGGATCTCGCCGTTCTGGATGAGCTGGTGCAGCGTGGTGATGGCATGAATGAGCGTCTCGGGTGTGGGCGGGCAACCCGGCGCATACACGTCGACGGGCACGATCTGATCGACACCCTGCACGATGGCGTAGTTGTTGAACATGCCACCGCTACTCGCGCACACGCCCATGGAGATAACCCACTTGGGTTCCATCATCTGGTCGTATACCTGCCGCAGCACCGGTGCCATCTTCTGACTGACCCGGCCGGCCACGATCATGATGTCGGCCTGCCGGGGCGAGGCCCGGAACACTTCCATACCGAAGCGGCTGATGTCGTAGTGGGCGGCGCCGGTGGCCATCATTTCGATGGCACAGCACGCGAGCCCGAACGATGCCGGCCAGCTCGAACGAGCCCGAGACCAGTTCACCAGGTCCTCAACCTTGCCGGTCAGGAAGTTGTGGTTCAGCCCACCGAGACCGTCGGTGAGCACGTCGGCGACGCCCATCAGGCGGCCTCGTCGATTCGGCCTTCAAGTCCTACGCGCTTAATAGTGCTGGTCGTGGTGCGCTCCGCTGAAACGAGGTTCGATGATGAGCGCAGCATCTTGTTGATCGGACCCCAGTCGAGCGCGCCCTTGGCCACGATGTACACGAACGAGAAGAAGAAGATCACCGAGAAGGTGACGATCTCCCAGAAGCCGTAGGCACCGAGCGCTTCATGGGCGACGGCGTACGGGTAAAGGAAGATGACTTCGATGTCGAACATGATGAAAAGCATGGCGACGAGATAGAAGCTCACCGGGAAGCGGTCTGGTGGTTCACGGGTTGGCACGATGCCGCACTCATACGGTGCGATCTTGGCCGAGGTCTCGCGCTTCGGGTTCAGCAGCCCCGATGCCACGAAGGACCCGGCGGCAAACAGCACGCCAAGCACCAGCAGCACGAAAATCGGAAGGTACTGACCCATCAGACCGACACCGTCTCCCGGGTTTCGGCGTCGACCCTCACAACCGCGCGGCTCTCATCACGGTTCTCATCCACGAGCAGGTCACGGCGGTGCAGCATGCGGCAAAAGATGGCGAACAGCAACGCCGATCCAATGGTAATGAACGTCGCTGGCCGACGCTTGGCGCCACGATCACGCTGCATCAGCACGAACCAGTGCGGCTGCTGCGGATCTGCCTCAGCCTTCGGTGGCGCCTTGCCCGGTTCAGTTTTTACCTTGATGACCGGAGCAACTTCGACCATGGCGAAGTGATCCTTGTGAAAGAAGGCGACGTAGTCGATGTTGATCTTGCCGAACTTCCACCACGAGAACGAGAGGTTTGGCCAACGCTCGCCGCCCTTGTCGTAGACGGCGACAGGGATGTAGTCCCCCGCCTTCAGCGCCTTCGACTCGACCTGCAAAATCTCATCGGCAGCGGCGATGGCCTGACCACGGCCGCCGTTGTCTTCCGGAAGGAGCAGCCAACCATTCACCCTGGTACCCGGCGTGCGGTTATCGGGAATGGTGGCGTCACGAGCGACCGACTCCTTGGACTCGACCAGTTTCTCTTTGCCGACAATGGTGTCACGGGCCTTCCAGGATGGTTCCTTGCCCTTCAGACCGATGCCGTACACGATCCAGATCGCGCCCATCATCATTATCCAGCCGAACAGACCAGCGAGTGCCACCAGCATGCCGAGGCGGGCGCCCAGGTTGGTGCCGAGGATCAGATAGGTGCTGCCGCACAACACGGTGAAGGCAATGAGAACGACCGTGATGCCACGGAGGCCCGGCTGCCAGGAGATAGCCAACAGCGCGTTGGCGGATGCGGTCATGATTTACAAACCCCGGATGTATTCGACGACAGCATTGCGCTGATCTACCGTAAGCAAACCACAGAAACCGGGCATACGACCCGATCCCTGCCCTTGGGCGCCGTACTTCTTGCCCAGCTCCGAGCCGGAGCAGATGAACGCTTCGTTGTCGTTCTTGTTGGGGAACTGCCGCGTCTCGCTGCCGCCGGTGAGGTTCGGGCCGAGGGCGCCGCCACCCATCTGCTGCGGATCGCCGTAGCTCCAGCCCTTGGTGTGGCAGCGTGCACACGAGTAGGCGCCGGCCACCGCGCTCATCTGGAACAGTGCCTCACCCTGGGTCATCACATGGCCTTTGGCCGCTTCGTCCTTGATGTACTGCGCTACCTGATCGGCGTAATCCTTCTGTGCTGCGGCGTTGAGCACACCGTCCTTGCCCTTGCAGAGCGGGTGATCTTTGGCGCAGCCCTCCTGCGGAAGCTGGATTGACTTGAGATACGCGATGAGGGTGTTGATCTGCTGGAAGTTCATGGGGCCGCCACCCTCGGTACCCCAGGGGGACATAGGGCTGAACGGGCGGCCGTACACCAAGATGAAGCGAACCTCGTCTTCACTGAAGCGGTAGAGCACGGTGTTAAGTGCGGGAGCGTTCCAGTTGACGGCCTTCACCTCGCCGGTGTTCGGGTCGGTGATGGTGTACTCGGCATTGCCGCCGCCAGCCTTCATGCCGCCGTGGCAACCGGCGCAGTTGAACCCGCCGTTGCCGGTGACATCGAAATACGCGCTCCCCCAGTTGGCCAACTTCTTCTCAGCACCGGACGTGGCGCCGTTCTGCCGGGCCGGTTCAAGAATCCAGTAGGCCGGAAGTCCAACGGCGCACACCACGAGCATGGCCAAGCCGAACACCTGCATCTTTTCGAGACGGTGGCCTTCCATGCCTTCGTCGTCGAAATACTCCTTGCGGTTTGGCGCCAGCTCCACCTCGGACCCGGCTTCTGAACGACCCCAGCGGAGGTTGAACAGGACGTAGAGCAACCAGCCCACCAACAGAATGATGGCGATGGTTGCGGCGACGGCTTGGGGAACGGCAGCCATGATCATGCTTTGTGCTCTCCTCCACCCACACAGTGGGGGCCTTCTGCTTCTTGACCGGTGGTGTTGGTACCGATGGCAGGGCCAAGGCTGATGTCACCGGTATTGATAATGACGTTGTTGTTCACGACAGCGACGGAGAAGCGGTCCATGCCACGAGGCGCGGGGCCGCCCTTCTTCTCCCCCACGCGGTTGTACTGCGAACCATGGCACGGGCACTCGAACCACTGCGACGTGGGGCAGTTCGGGACTCGACAACCGAGGTGCGGGCACTTCTGGTAGAGGGCCACGACCCCAGCCTGCATACCAGCGAGTACGCCAGGCTTGTAGATCTTCGCCGCGTTCGGCAATGCGACCGCCGGGTATTCCGTCAGCCAGGCCCGGCCCTCGGCCAGGTAATAGAAGCCCTTGTTGCCCTTAATGTTGGCCTGCACTTCTTCGAGCTTGCCGGCGTTGATCTTGCTGCCGAAGCCGCCACCGAGTTTGGGCCACAGGAAGGCGATGCACGCCGCACCGAAACCACCCAGGCCGACGCCCATAAGGGAGACGAGGCCGAGGTTGAAGAAGTGTCGGCGGGTGACGCCGAGTTCTTCGGCGTCCGGCGGCGTCCATGCCACCGGGGCCTGCGCGCCAACCTTGACCAGATCGGTCGAACCAGCCGGGGCGTCAACCACAACGAGCGCGCTGCCTCCGACCATGCTCTTTTCGTACGCCTTGCCCGACAGCGATCCTTCGACGGCTTCGGCCCGATCGCGCTTGAGCGTCTCACGGGAAAGGGCGCCTTCACCGCGTCGGGTGTCCTGCTTGCGCGCAGTCACGATGACCACCAGCACGGCTAGGACGATCAGTGCTGCTGCACCGAGTGCGTAGTACATGAGTTCCGCCTTTCCTACAGATCGAAGAACATGCCGTCACGCCACGGGAGCGTGAAGTTGAATCCGGGTCCTCGGAAGAAGGAACCGATGATGACCAGCACTGCCCAGAACATCATGAAGATGGTAAACAGCGAGATGGCGAACTTGCGATCTTCGGGCTTGTTGCTGGGGTTCTTATCGATGTAGGGCGCCAACATGAGGGCAAACATGCCCATGCCCGGAATGGTCACGCCAGCAACCATTGGGTGGAACATGGTGAGCAGCTCCTGCAGACCGAGGAAGTACCACGGGGCCTTCGACGGGTTGGGCGTGCGGTTCGGGTTGGCCAGCTGCAGCAGCGGCGCGTTCACAAAGATGGAGAAGACGAGCAGGAACGCAGTGCAGGCCAGCGCGGAAGCGAACTCTGCAATGAGCAAGTGCGGCCAGGTGTGGACCTTGTCGACCGGTGACGACTTGACGTCCTGAATAGAACCCGACTTCACAACCGTCAACAGTCGCTGCGTGTGTCCGCCAGGACCAGCACCCACGGGAAGTCCACCCGAGGCGGGTGCGGCCGTGATGACTGCGCCTGGCTTGTCGGCGACGGCAACGCCACCACCGGTCGGAGCCGCAACAGCGTCGCCGCCAGCCTTACGAGCCTTGGCCGCCTGCGACCGAGCCAGAAGGTCAGCCGGAATACGCGAATCAGTCGGTGCTTCCGCAGCCGCCGAAGTCTCAACAGTAGGTGCAGCCGCGCCGGCCGCTTCGGCTTCGGCCTTTTGCCGCGCCGCCTCGGCCCGCTTCCTCAGGTGTTCCGGAATCTCAGTCATCTGAACAAACCTCTCTTACAACGGGCCCGAGATGCCGCCGTCTTTGCGGACCCGCCAGAAGTGGATGGCCATAAAGATGACGATGATAAACGGGAACATGAGCACGTGCAGTACGTACCATCGAAGCAGCGTTTCTGAGCCGATCTCCACGCCGCCGAGCAGTACGAATCTGACGTTGGAACCGAACACGGGGGTGTAGCCCATCATGTTGGTACCTACCGCGACGGCCCACATGGCCAGCTGATCCCAGGGGAGCAGGTAGCCGGTGAAGGAGAGCAGCAGGGTGAGGGTGAGCAGGATGACGCCGATCACCCAGTTGAACTCGCGCGGCGGCTTGTAGGCACCGTGGTAGAACACGCGGGCCATGTGCAAGAAGACGGAGAGCACCATGAGGTGCGCTGCCCATCTATGCATGTTGCGCACGAGCAGGCCGAACGTGACCGAGGTCTGCAGAGTCTGGATATCGTTCCAGGCGTTGGCCACCGTGGGGCGGTAGAAGAACATCAGGAAGATACCGGTGACCGTCAGCAGGATGAACAAGAAAAACGACAGGCCACCGAGGCACAACGTGTAGCTCACCTTGACCGCGTGCCGCTTCACCTTCACCGGGTGCAGGTGGTAGAGCACCGAGTTCATGATCACGTACGAGCGGTTACGGGGGCTGTCGGTGTAGCCCTTACGGAAGATGGAGCCCGGTCGGAAGATCGACTGCCACGCCTGTGAACCCTGCGTGGCGTCGACGAGCTTGGTCGCTCGTTCCTTTGCCGATGGTTTGGGTGCGTCTTCAAGAATTCTGGCCACGAATGCTCCTTCTAGAACCGCATGCCGTAGGCATAGCCGTGGTTTGCAGTACGTGAGTGGCTGTCGCCACCCGCCGCCGGGTCACTTACTTTGCCGAGGATGATGACCCCGGTGGGGCAACGATCAACGCAGAGCGCACATCGGGTGCACACGTCGTCATCGATGATGAAAATCACTTTGTCGCTCGGGTCGACACCGGGGCGGTCGACGTTGTCGGCCTCGGCGATGGCGTCGGGCTGCACCATGTGGATGCACTTCCACGGGCAGATGTCGACGCAGCCCTCGCACATGATGCACTCGGACTGATCGATGTGGATGAACTGCTTGGGTTTGACGGCCTTCGCAAGATACGCGGCGTCGACTTCGACCAGTTCGTACTCGGTCGACCATTCGGGCATGGGTGGGTTGGCATCAGTTTTGGCCATACGTCATCCCTTCCGCACGAGGGGTCGGCCGAAGCTGGACACACTGATGGCCTTGGCGGCCTTGGGCTTGTTGCGGTTCTGCCACCAGATCCACATGTAGATCTGGATACCGAGGAAGATGATGTAAATGCCCGCCGCCAACACGTCCTGCAACGCCTCGTAGCTGATCTGGAACGGGAACCATCCGCCGAGACTCTTGGGCTTCAGCAAGGCGCCCGGGCCAAACAGCAGCTTGTCCTTACGCCAGCCGAGTTCGTTACCGGCGTGGGTGAGGAACTGATGCGGCACCACGCCGTAGGCAAGGAACAGCACGAAGTAGACGTACGCCGAGCCGACCATGGCCTCGCCCCAGGTGAACTTCTTACCGGCCGGACGACGCTTGGCCATGGGGATGATGGCAAGGGTGAGCAGGATGGTCACCAGCAGCGAGAACAGGAACGCCACGTTCATGAAGGGGATGTAGTAGCGGGCCAAGATCATGATGCGTCTGGATCCCTTCTTAAATAGGCGTGGATGGGCTCGTGAATCCGCTCACAACATTAGTCATGACCGGGCGACCTCGGACCATTCAGAGGTGACGCCATCTTGCCAGAGCGCCATGAGTCACGCGGTGTCCGAGTTCGGACGCGGAGCGTTTGGCTGTCTACAATCGCCAAGGCGCAGTGCGTCGGGTCGGTCTGAAAGGAACGCGCGTGACTGAAATTCCAGAGCATCTCCTCAAACGGTCACAGGAACGCCGCGCCGCGGCTGGTCTGTCAACCCCCGGAGACGCCACGCCAGCCATCCCCGCCGCCAACACACCAGCCGTGCCGGCCGCAGCCGCTCCGGCCAAGGCCGCCGCCCCTTCGGCTCTCGCTCCGGCACCGCTCAAGCCGGTGCCCGCGGTCGTCATGGCCGCTCAATCCCGCCGCAGGATTCCGATCTGGGCCATGCCCGTCGTTGTGTTCCTTCCCCTCTGGCTGTGGATGTACGTCCTCGCCACCCAGAAGCCCCCGGTCAAGGTCACCGGTCCTCTCAAGGAAGGCGCGGTCGTCTATAACAAATGCGCCTCGTGCCACGCCGCCGACGGTGGTGGCGGCACGGGGTATCAGCTGTCGGGCGGCTCGCTGGTGAAGACCTTCCCCAAGATCGAAGACCAGATCAACTTCGTTTACAACGGGTCCAGCAGCACGAAGGGCTACCAGGGCAAGCCGTACGGCGACGCTGCTCGCGGCCGCATCGGCGGAGCGAAGGGCAAAATGCCCGCTTGGGGCAACAAGGTTGGTGGTGAACTCACCGACGCCGAGATCGTTGCTGCCATCTGCCACGAGCGCTACGGCTTGGGCGGCGTTGACGCTGCCACCGCAGCCAAGGCCGACTACCTGAAGGAAGCAGCCGACTGGTGTTCCGCCGACGGGGCGAAGTGGCTTCAGCTTGAGGAAAAGGGCATAACGGGCGCCGGCGTCAAACTCGACGTCGCAGCGCAGGCGTAACGCTGTTCGCTGCTTCACCTCGCCAGTACGAGAGCGGGCAGACTAGGGCGATGGATTTGGCCCACACCTACGACGTGCTTGTTGTGGGTGGAGGCCCCGCCGGCGCTGCTGCGGCATATGCCCTCGCAACGCAGGGGCACGACGTGCTGGTGGTCGAGCGCAAGCGGTTCCCCCGGGACAAGACGTGCGGAGATGCGCTCACCCCGCGAGCCGTCCATGCACTGCACCAGATGGGCCTCGCGCCACAGCTTTCGCCCTTCCATCGGTACACCGGGTTGCGTATGTTGGCGCACGGTCGGCAGGTGGCGCTGACCTGGCCCGCGCATCGCATCTTTCCCGATCACGGCTATGTCATCAAGCGGCACACGCTCGACAAGCTGGTGCTCGACCACGCCGCGGCCGCAGGAGCGACCGTCCGAGACGGCACCGAGGCGGTGAGCCCGATCATCGAACGGGGTTTCGTGCGCGGCGCGATGCTGCGTGATGCAGAGGGTGACGCCACGCCCAGCGTGCGCGCCCGGTATGTCGTCGTGGCCGACGGAGCCAATAGCCGCTTCGGTCGATCGCTCGGCACCACCAGGGCCAAAGAATGGCCGTTCGGCACAGCCATTCGGGGCTACTGGGAGAGCCCGTTGCACACCGAGCCGTGGATCGAATCCACACTCGGTGTAACCGACCGCGATGGTCGACCTCTGCCGGGTTACGGCTGGGTCTTTCCGCTCGGCGACGGCACGGTCAACATCGGGGTGGGCCTGCTGTCGACCTATCGTGATTTCAAGAGCGTCAACACCACCCAGCTCCTCGGCGAGTTCGTGGCGAGTGCATCGCAACGATGGGAACTGACGAGCGAGTCCCCCACCGCGGAGCCGCGTGCGGCTCGTCTGCCGATGGGCGGGAGTGTCGGGCCGAAGTCGGGCCCGACTTACCTCGTCGTGGGCGATGCCGCAGGCACTGTCAATCCGTTCAGCGGCGAGGGCATCGCCTATGCCTACGAGACCGGACGCATGGCGGCCGACGTACTGCACGAGGCACTCTCCACCAATGACCCACGAGCGCTCACACAATACGCCCGACAACTCGATGACGCGTATGGGCTTTATTTCAAGGTGGCCCGCCTGTTCGCCCATGTGGTGGGGCGCCCGCGGGTGCTACGCAAACTCAGTTGGGTCACCATCCACAGCCGTACGTTGATGGAGTGGTTGGTGCGCATCATGTCGAACACGCTGCAACCCGACGAGGCTGGCCCGGCTGAAGCAGCCTACTGGGCCATGGCACGTATCGCCCGGCTCGTCCCCGACGCGTAGGGCGCGCTTGGTTGCTGCAGCTCTGGTGGAAGCCGCGCCTCACTGCACCTCACTGTCAGCCGCGCGTTACAACAATTCATTCGCGCGTTAGGTCCCTTTCGCCAGGCCTGACCGCCCAATTCGGGTCTATTGCGCGAATGAATGGGCACCATCGCGCGATCAGCGATGGCCGGAAAAAGGCAGCAGCCCGGCGAGGGTGGGATCGCCGGACTGCTTGGATGTGACGACTGCCGTGGGGTCAGGGGACAGACGCCGTCGTGGTGTCGGCGGCGGGTGCAGCCGTCGTGGTATCGGGGGCGGGTGCAGCCGTCGTGGACGGGGTGGTAGCAGCCGTCGTGGTCGGTTCTGGGAGTTCCACGTGCGGGAGGCTCTTGCGGATGTCTCGCATCATCTGCCAGACCGCCTTGAGTTCGGCGGTGGTCGTGGCCGCCGCGAGCTTCGCTCGGGCGTCAACGAGCTTGGCATTGGCCTCGGCAACGATGGCCTCATTGCCCGGGGTAGCGGCAGCCTTGTCGATGGCAGCCTGCACCCGGTCGGCTGCGCCAGCTAGACGCTGCTGCATCTTGGCGAACTTGTCGGTCCGCTGCTTTTCGAGCGTGTCGTGCACTTCTTTCACCGCGTCGACCACATCGACATGGCTGGCCACGTTCTGCTGAGCTTCGGTGAGCGCGGCAACGACCTTGGCCTTCACTTCATCGGGGAGGTTCGACGCGTTGACCTTGTCGATCTCGGCCTGCAGCACTTCGGAGGCTCGGGCGTGAACGGCCTTGCCCTTTTGCTTCTTGCTCTCCTTGGCGGCGTCATCATCGTCGTCCTTTTCTGGCGTGGTCGATGAGGTCGAACCAGGCACGCCCTCCTCATTCTCAGACGTCGCAAGCGCAGCGTGAACTTCACCGGAAAGCGTCTTGAATGTGGCCGGGTTGCCCAGCTGACCGGCGGCGAACAACGCCTTCATCTCCAGAAGACGCGTGACCAATCCGTCACGAACCGTAGGGACAACCGTGGAGGCCTTCAGCCGACGAATCAGATTGTCGATGACTTCGATCGAGCCGCGAGCGGCCTTGGCCTTGTCATCACTCTTACGAACCGTCGTGGCCGTGGTGCTGGCTGCGCCGGTCACTGGCACCGACGACTTCGGCACCGAAGACTCCGGCTCCGACTCGTGCGCCTCGGGTGTTTTTGCGCTGGTAGAAGTGCGCTCACGAACCGTTGAAGGTGGGGTCGATGCCACCGACCCTGACGGGGCAGGTGCAGCTGTGGAGGAGGAGGATTCCCCGCCACCACTCGGGCCATCCTTCGCATGGGCAGGCATTGCCATACCAGCGAGGCTGATCGTGGTGGCCACGGTGAGCGCAAGCGCTCGGCGGGACATCTTCATATGGGTCTTTGGATTGCGGGGGATCACTTCGTCACTTCCTGGGTAGCGGCGGCGGCATTGCTGAGGCCGTCGGATTCTTTTTCGAATGCATCAAGATCGCTGCCGACAGCGTCGATGACGGGGTCACCCGAGCTGATGGTGGTGGCGACGGCCGGCGCGGCCAGCGTGGCCGGGGCCACTGCCTTGGCCGCAGTCGTCGCAACGGCGGCTGTCCTTGCTGGCGAGGACGAGGCAGGCACAACGGCGCTCGGCGCCTTCGAGGAGCAGGAGGCCGCAGTCACGACGGTGAAGGCGACAGCGGCCAGCACGGCGGCCGGTCGACGGAGGCGGGAAGTAGTCACGGGAACAGTTTCGGCCCTAACCAAGCACGACTGAATCGGAAAGACGAAGGGTTAACGAAACGCTGACCGACGGGAAACCCTCCTTACCGTCCCTTGGCCCTACCCGCTGGCGAGTTTGACTGCCGTTGAAAACACGGCGTCGAGCATGGGCTCGGTCAATCGTCCGGTAAAGGTGTTTTGCTGGCTGGGATGAAACGAACACAGCAGAGTTAATGCACCAGCATTGCCCTGTACACCGTGCCCGAACTTCGCAGGCTTGGCGACCCCGAAGTGCTTACATGCGACCTCGTACGCGAAACCTCCGAGACACACCATCACCTTGGCTTTCGTTAGCAACGCAAGCTCTCGGTCAAGAAAAGGTCGACACGCGTCGCGCTCGGCCGGGAGCGGCTTGTTGCCCGGCGGCGCACATCGCACTGCTGCGGTCACGAATGCATCGGTCAGCTCCAAGCCGTCGTTGCGCGCGATCGATTCGGCCTGGTTCGCTAGTCCGGCTCGAAACATCGCCCGATAGAGCCAGTCCCCTGAGCGATCACCGGTGAACACACGGCCCGTGCGGTTGGCACCGTGGGCCGCAGGCGCAAGACCGAGCACGATGATCCGCGCGCTCGGGTCGCCGAAACCGCCGATGGGTCGACCCCAGTACTCGTCGTCCCGATACGACGCCCGTTTGGTGAGCGCTACCTCTTCCCGCCAGGCCACCAGGCGAGGGCATGCTCGGCACGACTCGATCTCGGTGCGGAGGTCGCCAAGCGCGTTCACGCCTAGGGACAGTAGGTTGGTCAATCGATCATGACTGCATCCAAGACCGCCAAACAGCCGCCGAGCTCAACGCTGATACTCATGGTCCGCCATGGGCAGACCCCCACGACGGGTACCAGCCTGCCGGGCCGAGCGCCCGGGCTGCACCTTGCCGAGACCGGACAGCAGCAGGCAGAAGCAGTCGCCGTGCGCATTGCTGAGCTTGATCGCGTGGACGCGATCTACGCCAGTCCTTTGGAACGCGCCCGCGAAACAGCTGCGCCCATCGGCAAGGCTCGCGGGCTGAAGGTCGGCATCGACAAGGGACTGCTCGAATGTGATTTCGGTGACTGGACCGGCAGCCTGCTGAAGGACCTCATGAAGCTGCCCGAGTGGCAGACGGTGCAGAAGTTCCCGAGCGGTTTCCGTTTTCCGAACGGTGAGAGCTTCACCGACATGCAGAGCCGCATGGTGAACACGCTTGACCGTTTGAGGGCTGTGCATCCCGGTGGTGTCGTGGTGGTCGTGAGCCACGCCGACCCGATCAAGGCTGCCGTAGCGCAGGCCATGGGTACCCACCTCGACCTGTTTCAGCGCATCGTCATTTCCACCTGTTCAGTCTCGGCAGTGGCCTACAGCACGACCGGTCCTGTCGTGCTGACCGTAAACTCAACGGGTGGGTCTTTGAGGGAGTTGCGACCATCGTGAGTGAGCAGTTCGAGTTTGAAGAGGTGCAGGCGTTCGCTTCTGGCGCCCTCGGGCAGCCGGGGCAGCGCACGTTCTTCATTCAGACGCGAGGCAACGGACTCATCGTTACCCTGAAGTGCGAGAAGCAACAGGTCGAAGGTCTCGCCCACTACCTCCAGCGTCTGCTCGAAGACCTGCCCGACCCTGACGACATCGTGCACCCCAGCCAACTTGAGCTGGCCGACCCGGTGCTACCGAGTTGGGTGCTCGGCTCCATCGGCGTGGCCTACGACGGTGATCGTGATCGCGTCGTGCTGTTCTTCGAGGAAGTGGTGATGGCCGACGAAGACGGCAACGTCGACCCCGCTGAGGAGGATGACAAGGGCACACTGCGAGTGCGGCTCACCCGCGGGCAGGCCCGTTCGTTCTGTGATTTATCATCGTCCATCGTGTCGGCGGGTCGTCCTCCGTGTCGGTTCTGCGGTATGCCGCTTGACCCGCGGGGGCACCCCTGCGTGCGCATGAACTAGTGGACGCGCTGCAGCTCTTGGCGAACGCCGAGATCGATATCGAAGGCCGCATGCCGTGGAGTTCAAACGCCACGTTCCTCTGCAACCTTTTGGTCGAAGGTGAGCTGACCGCGCAGGCTATTTACAAGCCCCACAAAGGCGAGCGCCCGCTGTGGGATTTCCCGTCGGGTCTCTATCAGCGTGAAGTAGCGGCGTATCGGCTCACGTCGTTCCTCGGTTGGGGTGGCGTGCCTCCAACAATCATTCGGGATGGCAAGTTCGGCGTTGGTTCACTGCAGTTGTTCATGCCGTCGAACTTTGAAGAGCACTACTTCACCATCTACGAAAAACGTGAAGACCTCCACAATCAGTTGCGCGCCATCTGCGCGTTCGATGTGCTGAGCAACAACACCGACCGCAAGGCCGGGCACTGTTTGATGGGCCTCGATGACAACGTCTGGGCCATCGATCAAGGCCTGTGTTTTGCCGCCGAGTTCAAGCTGCGCACCGTCATCTGGGACTTCGGCAACGAAGAACTTCCCGAGTCGTTGGTGCCCGCTATCGAAAAGTTGATGGTGGATGTGCCCGAAGACATCGCCGAACTCCTGCACGACGACGAAGTCATCGCCCTGCGGGAACGCGCCGAAGAGTTGCTGCTCGAAGGCCTCTTCCCCACCGACCCCACCGGCCGCCGCCACCCCTGGCCCCTCGTCTAAGTCAAGTATCGCTCCAGTACCTGAGGAGGTTTCGTCAGCTTGCGCGTCGGACGACTGCGTGGCCGTCACGCACAAGTTTGGCGATCAACTTGTTTTCGCCGAGTCCCGCGCCGACACCTACCACGAGATCGCTGCCGACTGCTGTTGCAAGCCGTTCGAGAGTTTCAAGGGTCGGTCGGGTACCTCCGCCCTCCGTGCGCGCTATGGCCGACTGGGTTGTTCCCATGCGCCCAGCCATTTCGCTTTGGGTCAGGCCTGCGTCGGTCCGGAGCCTGAAGACCAGTTCACGAAACGCCGAGATACGGGCCTCATCGTCGTAGGCCTGCTGCGCTCGCTCCGAGCGCGGCTTGGCGATGTCTCGCCAGTTCGTCCGTTCAGTCGTCATCGTTCTCCTCCGCTATGTGTGCTTCTACCTGGCAGCGCTGAAGCGCTCGTCGTGCTCGCTCGACTTCTCTTCGATCTTGCTGGCGAGTCTTGGTGAAGACCGTCAGGAGAATGATCCGTCGGCCGGGGGCGATCCAGTACGTGATCCGAGTCGCCCGAGGGCCGAGGAAGAACCGGAGTTCTCGTAGCTTGCCATCGAGTTGCTTGGTGTGCGGTTCGTCGAGCAGCGGGCCGAGGTTAGCCAACCGAACGACGTGAAACTCGACTCTGGCCTGCTCATCCTCGTCGAGTTCCTCGTACCAGTCCCGGACCTCAGGTTCGAGTTCAACCTCACCCAGGACATACCGTACATGCTATATCCTACCCGGTCGTTTCGGCAACCGATTCGCGACTTATTCCAGTTTCTTCGCTTACTCAGGCGTGCTGCTCAGGCACCACTCGCTAGGCGCCAGTGTCGATCACAAGTGAGCGCGTCTCATTCATCTGTAAATCGCAGCGCAAAGGGCCGGTGCGGTGGCACCGGCCCTTTCAGTGTCATACATCCAGGTTGCGGTTAGGCGAGGTCGAACCGATCGAGGTTCATCACTTTGGTCCATGCGGCGACGAAGTCGGTGACGAACTTGTGCTGCGAGTCAGACGAGCCGTAGACCTCGGCTATCGCTCGGAGTTGCGAGTTTGAGCCGAAGATGAGATCACATCGTGTCGCCGTCCATTTCACCTGGGCCGAGGCCCGGTCTCGGCCCTCGAACAGGTCTTCCGAGTCTGCTTCCGGATGCCACTCGGTGCCGATGTCGAGCAGGTTGACGAAGAAGTCGTTCGTCAGGATCTCGGCACGATTGGTGAACACACCGCGGGCCGATCGGTTGGTGTTGGCATTCAGCACACGCATACCGCCGACCAGCACGGTCATTTCCGGGGCGCTCAGCGTGAGCAGTTGTGAACGGTCAACCAGAAGTTCTTCGGCCGACCGTGTCTGCCCCTTGCCGAGGTAGTTGCGGAACCCGTCTGCGGTCGGTTCGAGCACCGCGAACGATTCGGTGTCGGTCTGCTCCTGGGATGCGTCGGTGCGGCCCGGCGTGAACGCAACGGTGACCTCGTGTCCGGCCTTCATCGCTGCAGCTTCGACGGCCGCGCAACCTGCAAGCACGATGAGGTCGGCCAGCGATACCGTCTTACCTGACGCGTTGAACTCCGTCTGGATGCCTTCAAGAGTGCCGAGGATCCGGCGCAAATCAGCCGGGTTGTTCACGTCCCAATCGTTTTGCGGCGCCAGGCGAAGGCGGGCACCATTCGCGCCGCCGCGCTTGTCGGTGTGACGGAACGTTGATGCCGACGCCCACGCGGTGGACACTAACTCACCGATTGTCAGACCCGAGTTGAGCAGTTTCACCTTGAGCGCCGCGACATCGCCATCGCCAATCAGTTCGTGATCGACTGCGGGGACGGGATCTTGCCAGATCAGTTCCTCGGCGGGAACCTCAGGACCGAGGTACCGCACGATTGGGCCCATATCGCGGTGGGTCAACTTGAACCAGGCCCGAGCAAACACATCCGCGAACTCGGCGGGGTTCTGGTGGAAGCGCCGCGAGATCGGCTCGTACACCGGGTCCATCCGCATCGCCATGTCGGCCGTGGTCATCATGGGGGCGTGGGTGATCGAACTATCGTGGGCATCGGGCACGGTGGTCTTGGCGGCGGGGTCGGTTGGTGTCCATTGCTGCGCACCGGCCGGACTGTGGGTCAGTTCCCACTCATACCCAAACAGCGTGTCGAAGTAGGTGTTATCCCACGTGATCGGGGTGCGGGTCCATGCGCCCTCGATGCCGCTGGTGGTTGCATGGACACCCTTTCCGGTGCCAAAACCGTTCTTCCAACCGAGGCCCAGCTGCTCGATCGGCGCTCCCTCAGGTTCCGCTCCGACGAGGGCCGGGTCACCAGCGCCGTGAGCCTTGCCGAACGTGTGGCCACCGGCCACAAGCGCCACCGTTTCCTCGTCGTCCATCGCCATGCGAGCGAATGTTTCGCGAATGTCGCGGGCCGAGCCGAGCGGGTCGGGTACGCCGTTCGGGCCCTCCGGGTTCACGTAGATGAGACCCATCTGAACGGCGCCGAGCGGATTGTCGAGTTCGCGGTCACCGCGGTAGCGCTCGTCACCGAGCCAGGTTGTTTCCGGGCCCCAGTAGATGTCCTCTTCGGGTGCCCACACATCCTCGCGACCTCCACCGAATCCGAACGTCGCAAATCCCATCGACTCCAGCGCAACGTTGCCAGCGAGAACCATGAGGTCGGCCCAGGACAGCTTGCGGCCGTACTTCTGCTTGACCGGCAAGAGCAGTTGACGGGCCTTGTCGAGGTTGCCGTTGTCAGGCCAGCTGTTGAGCGGCGCGAAACGCTGCGTTCCGTTGCCCGCACCGCCACGACCATCCGCAATGCGATACGTGCCCGCGCTGTGCCACGCCATCCGAATGAAGAGCGGGCCGTAGTGGCCGTAGTCGGCTGGCCACCAGTCCTGCGAGTCGGTCATCAGCACCGTGAGGTCGTGCTTCACGGCGCCGAGGTCGAGCGTGTTGAACTCTTCGGCATAGTTGAAGTCGTCACCGAGCGGATTCGAGCGGGACGAATTCTGATCGAGCATTCTCAGGTTCAACTGATTTGGCCACCAGTGCTGGTTTGCCGTGCTTCCAACCGCCGTTTGTGTGGCGTGAGTCCCGTGCATGACGGGACACCTTGCGACACCATCGTTCAGACCTACCGCTACATGATCAGACATGCTGCTCCTTTGCGCTGCATTGTTGACGTGAGGGAACTCGGACATCCTTCCACCTCCTCTTCGGTGGTGTAGCTCCACTCTGCGCCTCGCCCGCTGGGATGTCAAAGACAAAGAAAATTGGAACTCGATAACCTGAGCCTATGGAACGACCAACCCTCCAGCAGCTGCAGTATCTGGTTGCACTGGATGAGCACCGCCACTTCGGTAGGGCAGCCGCGGCCAGCTTTGTGTCACAACCGGCGCTGAGCGTTCAGATCCGCGAACTCGAACGGCGGGTCGGATCACAGCTGGTGGAGCGAACCGGACGTCAGGTCCTGTTCACACCCGAGGGCATCGGGCTGGCGCAGAGGGCCCGCACGATACTGGCGTCCGTCGATGAGTTGGTACAGGCCGGTCAACAGCAACGCGAGTTCACGGGATCGTTGACCGTGGGCGTCATCCCCACGATGGCCCCCTACCTCCTGCTCCATATCGTCGACGCCATGGCCCACCACCCGCACATCGTTCTCCGACTGGCCGAGCAGCGCACCGAACGGCTGCTCACGTCGCTCCGAGCGGGTGATCTCGACCTTGCTCTCTTGGCAGGCCCGGTCGAAGGCAACGATGTGCACACCCATCACCTGGCCGATGACCCATTCGTGTTGGCGAACTCCAGTCGGCGAAACGCGATCCCGCCGCGCACTCGGCTACGGATCGATGACCTCGTTGATGAAAATGTGCTCCTCCTCGAAGACGGCCATTGCCTGCGTGACCAGGCGCTTTCGGTGTGTTCCATCGCCCGCGCCCCCACGATCGACGTTGGAGCCACCAGCCTGGCAACACTCACACAAATGGTTGCCGCTGGGCTGGGAGTGACTTTGCTACCAGCCAGCTCGCTGTCCGTCGAGGCCAGAGCTGGTGCGGGCATCTCCATCCGCCGCTTCCATTCGCCCGCCCCGCAGCGCGAGATCGTCCTGGCCTGGCGGGCATCATCGCCGCGACAGCATCACTACGCCAAGCTCGCCCGGCAACTCAAACCAATGATGAAGAAGGCAACGTCCATCCCCGGTTGGTGTTGAGCCCGCCGTCAGCATCCAGAGATCACCACCAGGAACCCCAACACCCCGCCGGGTAGCGTCCTGCGCCGTGAGGAGCTACACGACATGGCTCGCCGCCTAGGTACCGCCGGCTACTACGTGATCTTGCCGAACCTGTACTACCGGCGGACTCGCGAGTTCAACATCTTCGGTGATGACCCGACGCAAACGCGCGAGGTGATGTCCGGGAAGCCCACCTGGACGCGGTCCGCGCCAATGCCAGAGTCGAGTGGTATCCGGGGGCGCAGCACGGCTTCGCCTTCCCGACCCGTGAGTCGGCCCACGCGAAGCCAGACGCGAAACGTCACTGGGAACGATTACACAACCTCTTCCGCCGCAACCTCGGCTAGCTCCGAGCAAAGCGCTTCTCCAACGCATCAACCGCTAGACCCAGTACCAAGGCCCAGAACGGCGCGCCGACGTGGAACAGACTGAAGCCACTCGCCGCGCACAAGAGTGCCACCACCACGCCATCACGGCCGGCGGTGTCGGCCATCGCACCCGCCAGTGATCCACTAATGGCGCCAAAGAGGGCGAGACCGGTGATGGCCGCCACGAACTCTTTCGGCAGGACGGAAAAAACGCTCAACAGGCTGGCACCAAAGATGGCGGCCATTATGTAGAACACTCCGGCCGACACGCCGGCGATGTAGCGTTTCGAGGGATCGTGGTGAGCGTCGTCACCGGTCGCAATACCGGCGGTAATGGCCGCCAAATGAGCGCCCGGACTGCCGAAAGACGCCAGCACCAGCGACACTCCTCCGGTCACCACAAGAATACGATCCATATCGGGCCGGTAGCCGGACTGCCGCAGCACGGCATAGCCCGGCGCATACTGGGACGACAGCGCCAAGGCCAGCAGCGGTAGGCCGAGTCCAACGAGAGCCCCAACATGGAACGTCGGTGTCACCATCGCCAGGTGCACAACGCTGAGGCTCGGTTTGGTTGTGGTGGTGATGCGAAGGACAACCGCAGCCAACCCGCCGGCGAGTGCCGTCCAGACAATGGACAGGCGAGACCCCCGTACCCGCGCCAGGAAGAACGCCGTGCCCATCAGCAGCACCAGCATCGTTACCTGCCAACGCGGCGGACTACCTGGCAGCGCGGCGAAATAGCCGGTGCCAAAGTTGAAGAGCACGCCTGCCAACATGGCCGACACGATGCCCTTCGGCACTCTGGCCATGAGCCGAGAGAATGTCTTGGTGACGCCGATGACGATGATGCCGACGGCCACCAAAAGGTAGGCACCCACCGCATCGGCGAATGTGTAATTCTGCAACGAGGTCACCAGCAGGACTGCACCACCGCTGCTAAAAGCACAGATAATCGGTTGTCGCAGCCAGACCGACAACACGATGGCGCAGACGCCGCTGGCCACCGACACGGCCGAGATCCATCCGTTCGTTTGGGCGACGGTAAGCCCAGCATTCTTGGCCGCCAACTGCACGACCAGAAAGGGACCCGAGTAGCTGACGAGTACCACCAGGAAGCCCGCAACAATGGCAGGCATCGAACGCCTAAGACCACCGAACGGCGGTGCCTCGACCATCTGGTCATTCACGGACGGGTGGTCTTCCGGAGAACTAGGTTCACTAGTCGAAGCTAGCAAAGGAATGCGGCATGAGTGATTTCATCATCGATGCGCGTGACGTGCACAAGGCATACGGCACCACCAAAGCCCTCGACGGGGTTGACCTGCAAGTTGCACCGGGCACTGTGCTCGGTCTCCTTGGGCCCAACGGTGCTGGCAAGACGACCCTGGTGCGGGTGCTCGCCACGCTCCTGAAGCCCGACTCGGGTAGCGCCACGGTTGCAGGCATGGACGTCGTCACTCAGGCGCAGCAAGTTCGCCAGATAATCGGCCTCGCCGGTCAGTACGCCGCCGTCGACGAGACCCTCACCGGGCGTGAGAACCTGGTGATGGTCGGTCGGCTCTATGGCCTGTCGAAGAACGACGCCAAGGCGGCTGCGATCGGTGCGCTCGATCGGTTGAATCTTTCCGACGCCGCCGACCGCACGGTGCGCACCTACTCAGGCGGTATGCGCCGACGCCTCGACCTGGGTGCCTCGTTGGTCGGTCGCCCGAAGGTGCTGATCCTCGATGAGCCGACCACCGGGCTTGACCCGCGCACGCGCATCGACATGTGGGATTTCATGCGAGATCTGGTCAAGGAGGGCACAACGGTGCTGCTTACAACCCAGTACCTCGATGAGGCCGACGAGCTGGCCGACAAGATCGTGGTCATCGACCGTGGCAAGGTCATTGCCAAGGGCACCTCCGACGAACTCAAAACTCAGCTCGGTGGCGACGTGCTCGACGTGAAGGTCCACCATGCTGCCGATCTTGCTCGAACGTCGGAACTGCTTGCCGACGTAGGCAACGGCAAACCGCAGACCGATGCCAGCGATGGTCGCGTGCGGGTGGCAGTCGGCGAGGCTCAGGCGGTCGACGTGCTGCTCGCTGCAGTGCGGGCGCTCGATGAATCAGGCATCGTTCTCGACGACATCGGCATTCACAAGCCATCACTCGATGACGTGTTCCTTTCGCTGACCGGACGCGACACCCGCGTCGATGAACTCGATCCGAACGCCCAACCAACCGGTCGCCGCTCGCGGTCCGGCAAGTAAGGATTTCGCCATGGCTCTTTCTACCTCCGTCGCCGCCGCTCCTCGCTCGCCGGGCAACATCATCAATGACACCATCGTCATCGCGAAACGCAATCTCACCAAGGTGATGCGGACCCCGCAGCTGATTTTCTTCAACTCCGTTCAGCCCATCATGTTCACGCTGCTTTTCCGATACGTGTTCGGTGGTTCTATACAACTCCCGGGCATGCGGTACGTCGACTATCTCATTCCCGGCATCATCGTGCAGACCAGCCTGTTCGGCGGCGCCGGCACCGCCATCGCCATGGCCGACGACATCAAGGGCGGCATCATCGATCGATTCCGGTCACTGCCGATGTCGCGTGCGGCCGTTCTGGCAGGACGTACCTTTGCTGACGTCGTGCGCCTCCTGTTCGTCATTGCGCTGCTGTTCGTCGTCGGCATGGCTGTGGGTTTCCGCTTCCATAATGGCTTTGGTCCCGCGGTCGTAGCCGTTGTGCTCTGCCTGCTGTTCGGGTTCGCCTTTCTGTGGTTCTTCGCCTTCATCGGCATGACCGTGAAGGACACCGAGACCGCCCAGGTCGCCGCGTTCCTGCCCGTGTTTCCGCTGGCATTCGCGTCATCGATCTTTACCCGGATCCAAAACATGCCCGGTTGGCTGCAGGTGTTCGCACGCAACCAGCCGGTCACCAAGTGCGTCAACGCGGTACGAGCCCTCACCCAGGGCCACGACCGCATGGTGCAACTCGGCTACCCCGAATCCACCCGCAAGCTCGTTCTGCAGGCCCTCATCTGGTGCGTGATCATCGTCGCCGCGTTCGCGCCACTTGCCATCAACCGCTACCGCAAGGGCTGATCTACCCATCCCCCACCGGCGGGCGCGAAACCCGCATCATGGTCACATGCGCTCTTCCCCGGATGATCACCTCCGGACCATCGACGCGCTGTGTGCGGCACGGGACTGGGACGGACTCCTTCGCTTCCGCGACGAGACTCGCAAAGAAGGCGGTCGGCGGTCGCTGACATCGATTACGGCGCTCTGCGAATATCGTCTGGCGCTTCTGGCTCCGGCGAGGTTTGCTGCCAGCGTGGTCAATGACAACACCGGATTCGCCAGTGTCGGACCACTCGCCGAGGTGCTCGCCCAGCAGCATCCATGGGCGGACGTGGCGCCGTATCTTGAGCGCGGACGCGTAGCCTCGTCCGTTGCGCACGAACGGGTCATCCGGGGCGAAGATCTTCGATCGACTGCCGATATCGACCGATCAGTGCTCGACATGCCGATGATTCTGCAGCCGTGGGAATCGTCGTACGCGACCGCGATCTTTCAGCCGGACCAGGCCGAGTTCCCGCAGCCAGATCCGCCGAGTTTCTCGCCGGTATCACGCCTCCCCCGGCCAGGCGAGGCCATTGGCGATCCGCATGTCGTTGACGCCTTCAAGGATCTCGTTCGCCCTTGGACAACGCAGTCCAACGGCAAGGTCAACGTCGTCACGGCCGAGGGCGACCACCTCAATGCCATCGCCAGTCTCGGAGTCTCCCGTGCTCGACTGGCCGAGGTCTCCTTCGAACAGGCAATGGCGTGGATGGTGTGGGCCGGAGCCAGCGGTGGAGCCACGGGTGACCGCCGCGGCAACGCCATCGGCCGTTTCTACGCGTGGCATTGCGTGGCCGCGCTCGCCGGCGTGAGTGAAGAGTGGCCGATCGATCCCATCGAGATGGGCGAGATCGGTGAAGGTCTGCACTGGTATCTGTGGGATGTCGATGAGCGTGGCGTCGGTTGGCGGCTGCGGCTTGCCGTCTACGACGATGTGGAAGAGCTCGGCTTAGCCGTCTCAGCCACCGATCGGATCTAAGGTCGCTCCCTCGCTACTGCTAAGCCTGGCTGCCCGGCCGGCCGGGCTTTGGCTAGGTGCGGGCCTCATCTCCTACGCTCCCAACACCCGATCAAGGTAGGCGTTTGAGAAGCGCCGGTCGGGGTCAAGCCGGTTGCGAACCTGTTGGAATCGTGACCACTGCGGGTACCGAGCACCCAGCGTTTCAGCCGTCTGGAAATGCAGCTTGCCCCAGTGCGGCCGGCCCCCGTAGTCGGTCATGATCCGCTCGACACCCTCGAAGTACGGGCGGAATTCCATGCCCTTGAAGATGTGCACCGCGATGTAGCAGCGGGGTTCGGCCGTTCCGGTCGACAACGGAATGTCGTCGGGCGCGGTAAACCGAACCTCGACCGGAAAGTTCAAAAGCAGCCCGGCGCTCGTCACGAAATCCCGGACCCGTTGCAGCGCCTCGCCGCAGGCCGCAGCCGGAATCGAGTATTCCATCTCATAGAACTTCACCAGCCGTGGGCTGGCGAAGACCTTGTAGCTCTCGTCGACATACGTCGTGCGACCCGAGCTCGGCAGCGCCTTGGCCAGTTTGGGAATACGGTCGGGAAAGCGGCGGCCGATGTGGCAGAGCGCGCCGAACGCGTAGTTCTCCATCAGCACACCGTCGAACCACGCCTTGGCCTTCTTCGGCGCGGCGATGGGACCCGTGGTGCGGTTGTTCGTCTTGGTCAACGCCCAACCAGTGTGTGGCACCCAGAAGAACTCAAAGTGATCATTGGACCCGACATGAGCATCAATGTCACGCAGAACGTCATCGACGCGCAACGGCTGGTTGACGACCGACAGGTTGAATGCGGGGCACACCTGCAGCGTGACGGTCGATAGGACGCCGAGGGCGCCAAGCCCGACACGAGCGCAGTGGAAGACCTCGGCGTTGTGCTCGGCGTCGCATTCCAGCACCGAGCCATCCGCGGTGATGAGACGCATGCCCACGATAAAGCCGGCCAGTCCGGTCAGTCCGGCACCCGTGCCATGAGTACCGGTCGAGATGGCGCCAGCCAGTGTTTGGTACGCGATGTCGCCCAGATTCGGCATGGCCAGCCCACGGCGGCTCAGCGCCTCATTCAGTTCGCTCAACACCACTCCGGCTTGCGCGGTTACCCGATACATCGTGGTGTCGAACTGCAAAATGTCGCGATAGTGATCGAGCATCACAAGATGGCCGTCGGTCAGCGCAATGTCGGTGAAGCTGTGACCCGAGCCGACAACCTTGACCTTGCGGCCATGCTCACCGGCGGTTCGTACGACCGCAAGCAGCTCGTCCTCGCTTCTCGGGTGCTCGATCAATGCTGGCGTCGCTGTTTGGTTTCCCGCCCAGTTCGTCCAGGTACCCACGGCCAGCTTGCTCATGGGAACACACTACGACCCGTCCCAACGTCAGGAGACGCCATGGGAACTCAGCCACGTACTGGCGACGATGAGGTTCCAGACCTTGGCGCCAAGGTCTTCGGTACCGGTCAGGTGCTGCTGCCACAAGGCCTGAATACTGCGCTGATCGAGCAGATCGGCGGGTGCACTCGCGAGCGCATCGCCGGCCCACGACTTGAGGGGGCCGCGCAGCCAGTCGCCGAGTGGGATGCCGAAACCAGTCTTGGGGCGCTCAAACATTTCGCGAGGGATGTGTCGGGCGAGCACATCACGCAGCACAACCTTGCCTACGCCTCCAGAGCCGACCCGTGCCGAGTCAGGCAGCGTCCAGGCGAAGGCGAAGATGCGTGGGTCGAGGAACGGCACGCGTGTCTCAAGGCTGGTGCTCATGGCGGCGCGATCGACCTTCACCAGGATGTCGTCGGGTAGGTATTCGAGCGTGTCGTTGAACATCGCAGCGTTGGGTGGCGACAGCCGATTCGAACCGGGCGCGAGGCTGCGCGAAATTTCGGTGCTTCCGCCGACCACGTACGAGAAGCCATCGGGGAAGACCTGCGTGAGTGAGCGATAGGCATCGTTCACCGATGCGGAGCGCAGCATCGTGGCGGTCTTGCGTAACTTCTGGGCCGGCTGTCGGGTGACGCCACCGGGAACCAGCTTGCCGAGGTGGCGGATCTGGTTGAGTCGTTCGTCGCTGGACCGGTCGATGAAGTTCGCCGCGGCGGTTCGCGCACCTCGGGGGATCTTGTTCATCTTCGGCCACTGACGCTCGAAGAACGCGTGTCGGTTGTAGCCGCCGAACAGCTCGTCACCAGCGTCACCCGAAAGTGCGACAGTGACATCGCGGCGAGCAATACGAGACACGAGCAGCGTGGGCAACTGGGACGAGTCGGCAAACGGCTCGTCATACAGATTCGGCAGATCGGGAACGATGGCGAGTACGTCGGCCGGCGTCATGATGGCCGTCGTGTGGTCGGTACCCAGGTACTTGGCCACTCGTTCGGCGTGACCCGACTCGTCGTAGTTCGGGTCGTCGGAACCAATGGTGAAGGTCTTGGCTTTCGGTCCCCCCGACTTCTGCATGAGCGCCACGATGGTGGACGAATCGATACCGCCCGACAGGAACGCACCGAGGGGCACATCGGAGATCTGCTGCTCGGAAATAACGTCGGTCAACAATGCTTCGAGTTGGTCGGCCTGCTCCTGCGACGACGCCGTGTTCTGCGGCACGCCGAGCACGCTGGCCGGATCGAAGTAGACATGCTCCTCGGCCTGCGGCTGCCCGTGACCGTTGAGATCGAACGTTAGGAATGTGCCGGGACGAACCTTAGAGGCTGCTTCGTAGATCGACGACGGCGACGGCACATACGAGTACTGCAGGAATAACGAAAGAGCCGCACGATTGACCGCGGTGGGCCACTTCGGGTGGCAGCTCAGGCTGCGGAGCTCGGAACCGAACAGCAGCAATCCGTCAGCGAATCCGAAGTAGAGCGGCTTCTCACCGAAGCGGTCACGGGCGAGATGGAGCATCCCGTTGTGACGATCATGCACGGCAATGGCGAACATGCCTCTGGCCTTGCGCAACGTGGCCATGATGCCCCAGCGCTCGATGCCCTCAAGCAGCACTTCAGTATCGCCGGTACCCCGGAATACATGTCCGGTCGCGGTGAGTTCGGCGCGCAATTCGTTTTGGTTGTAGATCTCACCGTTGAACACAATGCCGTGACGGCGGCTGGCCGACTCCATAGGCTGTGCGCCGGTGGGCGTCAGGTCCTGGATAGCCAGACGGCGGAATCCGAACGCGACACCTGACGGAGCGTCGATGTTGTAGCCGACGTCGTCGGGTCCGCGATGAATGACGGCATCGGTCATGGTGGTCAGCCATCCGGTGTACTGCTCTTCACGAGTTTGTTTGGACGGGTCAACAATTCCGGTAATGCCGCACATGACTTACATGCTTCCTTTCGAGGACAGTGACTCTGCCCGTCCGCCAACGTCTCCGACCGGAGGGTCGACCTGACGCCGGACAACCGATGATCCGATGAAGCCTGCCCCGCTGGAGCATGTGTTAAGACCACCTGAAGGTACCGCAAGCAGGCCCTTTCGCCATAGCCCACTCGGAGCAAATGAGCGATATGACCCACGGTTTCTGGGGGATTCATGGACGATGCGAGCCAAGGATTCGTACGGCCTAATTCATCGGAAGCAACGGGGTAATAGCCTGCCGTGGTCGCCTTGATTCTAAGGCCTGCGGCAGCCCGCTGAAACGGCGCGGCGATACCCAAGGAGTTCTTTTGCCCGCCACCCCCTCGATTCTCGATCTCGATCGTTTCAACACCGTTGTGGTGACGGGCGGCGCCGGCTTTATCGGAAGCCGAGTGTGCGAGATGCTGCTTGATGCCGGGCATCAGCTTCGGGTCATCGACTGCTTCACCAACTACTACGACCGGGCTGTCAAGGAACGCAACCTCACGGCCATCCGAGACCATCCGAACTTCCAGCTGCACGAACTCGACCTAGCTACTGCCGATCTCTCGGCGGCGATTGATGGTGCGTCGGTGGTGCTCCATCTCGCCGCTATGCCCGGCCTGGTGCGCAGCTGGACCGACGTGGCCGCGTACAGCCACTGCAACGTCGTGGCCACGGCCCGCCTGCTGCAGGCCGTGACTGATCATGCTCCCGCGGCTCGCTTCGTGCAGGTGTCGACATCGTCGGTCTACGGCCTCGACGCCACCGGTGATGAGACCACGCCGCTCAAGCCCGCATCGCCCTACGGCGTCACCAAACTGGCGGCCGAAAATCTTGTTCGGGCCTACGAGTCCCAGTCCGGGATCGACGCGATAGTGCTGCGCTATTTCAGCGTCTACGGCCCCCGTCAGCGCCCCGACATGGCCTACAACATCTTCTGCAAAGCGCTGCTCGAAGATCGCGAAATTCAGATCTTTGGTGACGGTAGCGCCGTGCGGTCCAACACTTTCGTGGACGACTGCGCCCGCGGCACCCTGCAGGCCATCGCCAACGCACCGACCGGTTCGCTTTACAACCTTGGCGGCGGAGTGGCCATCACCGTCAACGAGGCCCTGCAGATCTTGGGTGAGGTGTCCGGCCGTACCCCGAAAGTCGTCTACAAGGAGAAGCGTCGCGGTGACCAGCTCGTCACGATCGCCAACTTCGACAAGGCCACCGCCGAGATTGACTACCACCCGTCGATCACCCCGGTAGTAGGCCTCGCCAAGCAGTGGGAATGGCATCAGAGCCTGTCGAACTAAGAGGCTCCTGAGCAATCGGGCGTCACGGCATGTGTTACGGCTTCGCTCGCATCGACCGAGGCAGCCACCAATTCTGTCTGGGTCCATCAGGGTGAACGTACAGTCTGAATTCACCAGCCATTCTTGCGAATGTGAACTGTGACTTGCCACTAAACCCTGTGGGTGCAAAACAAAAGCATCCGCCAGCGACCCGCGACTGCCCCACCTCACCCATCGGAAAGAACGACTTGCCCAGCAGTCTCCTGGGCGCAGCGAACGAGCGGGGCCGAGCTACAAGCTTCGGTAGAGCTGGGCGTACTGGGCGGCGATGAGGCGGACGTCGAAGGTGTCTTCGATGAGTTTGCGGCTGCACTGACCCATGCGAGTCTGCTCGTGAGTGTCGTTCATAATGCGCACGAGGCTCTTGGCCAGAAGGTCGAGGTTTCGGGGCGCAAGCAAGGCGCCATTTTCCCCATCGACCACGATCTCGCGACAGCCGGGAACATCGTTCGCAATGAGCGGACGGCGCATGGCGGCGCCCTCCAGCAGCACGCGTGGGATACCTTCGCGATACGTCGTGGGCAGTACAACGACGGTTGATGCTGCGAACAGCGCGGGCATGTCTTTCCAGCTGTCGCACAGTTTGAACTCGATGGTGCCATAGGTGCCGTTGGTGGAAACGGACGCGAGACCAGCGCTTGTTTCGGGCGGGCCGACAACGGCGAACAGCATCCGCGTGTCCGTGATTTTGGAGGCGAGTTCGGCGGCCTTACACAGATCGTCGACGCCCTTTGTCTTCAAGCGGCGCCCGACGAGCACGGCCGTTGGACGGCCGTTGGTGCCGAGGAAGTCTTGGGCTTTCTGCACACGATCGACCGGGACGGTCAGGTCGTCGAAGTCCTGAAGGTCGACACCTGAGCCGAGAATCACCTGGCGGCGACGGTTGCGCAGGATCGGCACGCTGCCGAACCAGTTGGCGTCATCATTGTTCTGGAAGACAGCACAACGCACGCGGTGATCAACAACGACGAGTGAGCAGGTGTAGAGTGCCCGCATCATGGCCCCACGAGGCCCGTCGGTGGAGAACGAACGACCCAGGCCGTTGACCGTACGAACGTAGATGCCGGACCGATCGAGCCAGGCGGCCAGCGACGAAACCATGGCCGGGCCGGTACTGAACGCGTGCACGATGTCGCTGTTGGTCGAGCGTCGCAACTGCACCAATGCTTTGGCTGTGCGGAGCGGATGCTTCGGTTCGAACGGATAGCTGACGACGCCGATTTCTGGACTACCCGTTTCGAGCGTCGTGCCGGTCGGCACCGCAATGGTGACCTTTATGCCGAGCATGGCGAGTTCGCGGGCGAACTGGAGCCTCAAGCCAACCTGGCGATCCCCCACCAGCATCATTCCGACCGATTGCTTCGATTCCATGCGTGCCCCGCTTTTTACTCATCCAACGTTGAGGAGCCCAGCGCGCCTCGCCGCCGAGGACGCTAACAGCGGTCGCCACCCCAGGTCTTGAGGACATTGGCCCAGATTCAAGGCCCGAACGAGCGCCGTGCTGTTGCTCTAACATGGCTGTGCCCGACGAACCAGGAGACCCCTCGTGCCTATTGCAACACCAGAGATTTACGGCGAAATGCTTGATCGGGCCAAGGCCGGTCGCTTCGCCTATCCCGCCATCAACATCTCGTCCACAGAGACGCTGAACGCGGCTCTGCGTGGCTTCGCCGATGCCGGGTCCGACGGCATCATTCAGGTCTCTACCGGTGGTGGCGAATTCCTGTCGGGAACGTCAGTGAAGGACATGGCCGAGGGCGCCCACGCGCTGGCCGAGTTCGCTCACGTCATTGCCAGGAAGTACAGCGTGAACATTGCGCTGCACACCGATCACTGCCAGGCCGACAAGCTCGACAAGTTAGTGAACCCGCTCCTCGCTATCTCAGAAGCCCGCAAGGCCGCGGGGCAAGGGCCGTTGTTCCAGAGCCACATGTTCGATGGCTCGGCGCTGCCGTTGGCCGAGAATCTCGCGCTCGCCGCCCCCCTGCTGGCGCGCTGCCGGGCTTTGGGCATCATCCTGGAAGTAGAGGCTGGCGTTGTCGGTGGTGAGGAAGACGGCGTCGAGAACGAACTGAACGAACACCTCTTCACCACGCCGGAAGATGTCGCTGCCGTCGCAGAAGCACTGGGCACCGGTGAGCGGGGTCGCTACCTGTTGGCGGCCACTTTCGGCAACGTGCACGGCTCATACAAGCCAGGCGCAGTGAAGCTGCGTCCGGACATTTTGAGGACCAGCCAGGAGCATGTCGGCGCCATAGTCGGCAAGGTGCAGCCGTTCGATCTCGTGTTCCACGGCGGATCCGGTTCACTCATCGAAGAGATCCACGAGACGCTTGAGTACGGCGTGGTGAAAATGAACGTCGACACCGACTGCCAGTACGCCTACACGCGCTCAGTTGCCGATCACATGTTTGCCAACTATGCGGGCGTGTTGAAGATCGATGGCGGAGTCGGCGACAAGAAGGTGTACGACCCGCGTAGCTGGGGCAAGACCGCCGAGGCCGCCATGGCCGCTCGCGTCACCCAAGCCTGCGCCGATCTGCGGTCCACAGGCACGCACTGACTCGCTACGTCATTGAGATGCGCCACTAACAGTCACGCAGCCCATGCTCATTCATCGACTGAAGCTGCGGCGGCACGCATCCATTCAAGGTGGATCGTGTGCTCTGCCGCGGAACGAGCGCAGCGCTGGCGTATTTGTTTGTGAGTATCATTTCTAACTCATATCTCAAGCTGCCGATCTCTCGTCGACAGCGGTTGTTTTATCTCTAAGGGCTCACCGCGTGATTGTTTGAGCTGTTGGGGTGAGGGTGTAGTTCCAGTTGGGGTGCCAGTCGTGGCCGGTGATGTTGAGCGCGGCGAGTTCTCGGTTGCCCCAGCCACACGTCAGTTCGTCGCAGATCTTATCGCCTAACGCGCTCTCCCAGGCTGGGTCCGTCCGCACTCGGAAGACGAGTAACCGATGTCGGTCGCATCTGTGCACCGGCCGCGTGACCGTTAGCTCGAGCCTTCCTAGTGTGTGATAATTGTGGTTATCACACGCTGAAACGGATGACGGGGCATCTTGGTCCGAGGTTCCCGCTTCCAACTTGTACCGACCTCCCTTTTAGGGGATGAGTTCAAATGCCTGGCAGTGGGTGGGGCGCACGACGCGGAAGTGGCGGTGATCGAGCGTGGCGATGCGGGTGGCGCCGAGGCGTTCTGCGATGGCGATGAGACTGGCGTCGCTACCACCGAGTGGGAGGTCTTGGTAGCGGTCAACGAGTTCACGGACGCGTTGCCAGTCAGTGGAGGTTAGCGTTTCGATTCGGAGGGTGCCATCGATGATTGAGTCGTAGAGTGCGAGCTCGCCGGCGGGCCCAACTTGCCGGTCGATCATGTAAGCAGCCTCAGCGATGATCATCGCGGTCGTGATGAGTGGCCCGTCGTCGGTTTCCAACAGCGTGCGGCAGGCTTGGTGGTCGTTGTCGTTTCGGTCTGCAGTCGCGACTAGGACACCAGTATCAACGATGAGCACGTTCAGTCGCGCCCGAATCCTTCGGCGAGGACCTGATCGATATCGCGAGCGTGTAGCCCGCTGGATGATGAGCCGATCCCTGCGAACGCGAGCCGCCGTTTCACTGGGCGCTCGGTGACTGGTGTCGGGGTGGGGAGTTTGTTGGCGATTTCGTCCAACAGGTGTTCGGGGGTGACTCCACGGCGCTCGGCTTCGGCGTTGAGCCTTGTCGCAAGTTCTTCAACGGTGATGGCCATGACCATTAGATTAGAGCACTGGGCGTGAACGCGGCCACTGTATCTGGCCTGGCGTTCCAGATTCGTCACGCGCCGCAAGATGAATCTTGCGACGTTTCGATCGCGGCTCGACCTGTGATGCCTGACACCTTTGTTGCGGACTCAAGTGGAGTGGCGCTCCCGTACGACCACGTTCGTGCGAGCCGAGAAAGCGCAGCTCGCTTTGCTCTGCTCGTTGTCGCATTCGAGAATTGTGTCCCTGTCACATCGGTTGAATGTGAACTGCGTTCGACAGCACGGCGGTGAGATGGTCTTTGTCGGGCAGGTCGGCTTTCGTGGCTTCACCGATGTTGTCGGGGAAGCTGTAGCGAATGATCGGGCCGTCTTCGGTAGCAAGAATCGCGATACCGATGGTGGCGTTGTGGATTCCTCTTGCCGTGGCATCAAGGATGGTTGCCATGTGGCGTACCTCGTCAACGATAAAATCCATTGGACCCCCGTTGGCGACCAGGATCGCGATGTATCGGTCTGTCGGGATATGGAAGAACAACAAATCGAACATGACCACGCCCTCGACGGTTACGAGTCGATAGGGACAGCCGGCAAGCGCCACTGTGAAGACATGCTGCGCGTCTCAGGATCGCTCACAACCGGCACCGTGCGCGCCTACGACCTCATCCGTGCCCTCGGCCGTGACGGTCAACCCACCTCGCTCGGCCAAGCATTCGTCGACTACGGGCGCATCGCCAAAACCTTGCACCTCCGCGCGCTGTCTGCGATCCCGACGACGACAGCTATCGGCGCTCGATGACCAAACAACTCACCATCCAAGAATCCCGCCACCGACTCGCCCGCAAAATCATCTACGGCCAACGAGGCGAACTCCGCCAGAAATATCGTGAAGGCCAAGAAGACCAGCTCGGCCTCCTCGGCTTCGCCGTCAACACCAACGTGCTCTGGACCACCCGCTACCTCGACGCCGCCGTCCACCAACTCGACATACTCGGCCACCCCCTCCACGACGAGGACCTCGCCCGCATCTCGCCACTCCAAGATGAACACGTCGAAGTCCTCGGCCACTACAACTTCAACCCGCCGTCCATCGCTGCGCTCCGCCCGCTACGTGACCCCACCGCACCAGAGGCCGATTGACCGACCAGCCACCAACCGCTAAATCCTGTACCGATCTTCCCCAGACCCCGACTCGCTGAAGGGCATGGCTATGACCAGCGGAAACGGGGATTCAGAGTTGGGCGACCGACGGCAAGCCATCAGTCGATCCTCAGTTGTTGTTCATGGTCGTTGAGCAGGTGTTTCTCGCTAGTGCATCCCCGCATTAGTTCCTCGAATATGGTGTGATGGTCTTCATCGTGGCCTCGGGAGGGTTCAAGATGTGGACTGTGGAACCGTTGGTGTTGAGCGTCGAGGAACGCGTCGAGTTGGAACGCCGGGTGCGAGCGCAGACCACGACTCATCGTGATCGGCAGCGAGCGCGAGTGGTGTTGCTCGCCGCAGATGATGTGCCCGGGATTCAGATCGCGCCGCAGGTCGGTTTGTCGCCACAATCGGTGTGTAAGTGGCGGTGCCAGTTCCGTGATCACCGGCTTGACGGTTTGATCGACGCGCCCCGGTCGGGTCGCCCGTTGGTTTACGGCCCGACCGACAGGCTGGTGCTGATGGCGAAGGTCACTGCGCAACACCCGACGGTCGATGCGCAGTGGTCCCATTCAGAGTTGGCCGCGGCAATGGCAGCGGCGGCGATCCCGATCTCGGCGTCGCAGATCGGCAGGATCTTGGCGGCTGATGACGTGAAACCGCATCTGGTGCAGGGCTGGCTCACTCGGCGTGACACACCGGAGTTCTGGGAACGTGCCGCTGATGTGTGCGCGGTGTACCTGCATCCGCCGGTGAACGCGGTGGTGTTGTCGATCGATGAGAAGACCGGGATCCAAGCGAAATCTCGGAAACATCCTGGCCAACCGGTGAAGGCTGGGCAGCCGGAGCGACGCGAGTTCGAGTACCGCCGGCATGGAACCGCGTCGTTGATCGCGGCGATGGACGTTGCTACCGGCAAGGTCACCGCGACCGATGTGGCCCGCAACGACTCGGCCCATTTCGTGGAGTTCTTGGAACAGATCGAATCATCGATCGATCCGACATTAGCGATCCATGTTGTGTTGGACAACGGCAGTTCGCACCGATCGAAAGCGACCAAGAAATGGTTGAGCGAGCATCCCCGATTCGTGGTCCATCACACCCCGGTGCATGCGAGTTGGCTAAACCAGGTCGAAGCGTTCTTTTCGATCATGACCCGCAAAGTCCTTCGCCGTGGCGACTTCGCATCACGCGATGATCTCGTCACCAAGATGCTCAACTTCATCGAGCACCGCAACCAGACAGCCACCCCGTTCAAATGGGTCTACGACGCAACCCGCCCAGCATGACCCACGTTCAACCAACTTCTGCGCGGCACCACTAG
>JANMCE010000072.1:0-5944 GCA_031360915.1 Actinomycetes bacterium
GGCACGCATAGATGGTGGCGCCTTCGTTGAGCAGCGTCTGGAGCTGGTTGTTGATGGCCATGTGACCGGGGAAGGCCTCCTGGCCAACGGCCGGGAAACCACGGGTACCGGAGGCCAGCAACACGCCGGGGCCGTAGAGCACGATGGTGACATCGAAGCCCTTGCGGCGTAGGCGGGTGGATGTCAGCAGATTGACCAGGGCGACAGAACCTTCATACGGCACCGTGTGGATGAACACGAACGCCTTCTCACCCTCCTTGGCCTTGATGTCTTCGAAGATCTTTTCTTCGGTGTTGAACAGCACTTCACCCTTGGCGGGGATCGGGTTATTCACGGTCTTGGGCATTGCTGGTTCTCCTTGATGATGGTGTGGGTTGGTGCAGGATCAAGAACGGTCACACAGCCGGACCGTTTGGCTTTCGTTCACGTGGTGACCACTGTTGACGGTGGCTGCCGGGCATGAGTTGAAGCACTTTGGATCGCAACGACCACGGCAATACGCGGTAGATCGGTGCGAAGACTTTGGTGAAAAACTTCCCTTTCGCGTTAAGGGCTGGCAGTGGCGCGGCCAGTTCGTTCGCTTTGGCCACCCGTTGCTGTGCGGTGATGAGCAGGTACTTTTCAGCATTCACTCGCAACCAGGTGGGGAACGCACTCAGAGTGGCCACTAGCGCTTGACCTTGCTGAGGCCATTTTGCGCGGCGAGGGCGATGGGCTCGTTGAGCGCACCGATGGGAGGGGAGTAGACGTTTTCCATGTAGGCCAGATCTTCCAGCGTGATGCCGGTCTTGACGGCCATTGCCAGGAAGTCGGCTCGCTCTTTGATGCCTTCGCCACCCACCATTTGGGCACCGATGAGGCGCAGTGACTTCGGCTCGGCCAAGAGCTTCACCTTGATTGGTTTCATGCCGGGGAAGTAGCGGGCTCGGCTGATGCCTTGGGCCACGCCCATGACGAACGGGATGCCAAGTGCTGTCGCTGCGGTCTCACCAAAGTTCACGCCGCCGATCATCCACTTGCCGGCCACCATGCCCCACGGGATGTACACCGGCTGGTACTCACGATGACCACCGCCGGCGTTAATGCCGGCGACCTTGCCCTGCGAGTAGGCATGGGATCCGGTGAGCCCCTGCACACCGACGTTGGTAACACCCAATGGGATTTCGGTGACATCACCCGCCGCGTACACGCCGGCGATATTGGTCTCCATGCGCATGTTGACGATGATGCCGCCCGTTGGCCCGGTCTTCAATCCGGCTCGAGCACCGAGCTCGTTGTTGGGCACCTTCTTGGTGCAGATGACGGCCAGGTCGCAGGAGATCTCGCCTTCGGAGGTTTTCACTGCTCGAATCTTGCTCTCACCGACGAAACCTTCGAGCGTGACGCCGTAGTGCATGTGGACCCCGGCTTCGGCCCACGTCTTCTGCACCGGCTCGACTATGTCCGGGTCGGCCAGATCACTCATCGCCCACGGCCGGGTATCGACCACGTGGACCTCGATGCCGCGGTGGATCATCGCTTCGATCATCTCCATGCCGAGCGGCGTGGCTTCGATGATGACGGCCACCTTGGTGTTGTCGAGCGTCTTGTCCCACTCCATGGCCTGACGGATGTTTTTGACGTAGTAGAGGCCCTCAAGATCTCCACCAGGCACGCCCGGATCGGCATAGTTGAAACCGGTCGCTACGATGAGGCGGTCGTAGGCGACCTCGCCTTCGCCTTCAACGCGAATACGTCGATTGGCGAAATCGAGGCCGGTCACGGTGGTCTCGTAGTGGATGTCGATGCCCTGGTTGGCGTATTGCTCTTTGGTGGCCAGGAACAGCGACTGGAAGTCAATGATTTCTTTGCCGTGCACGTAGGGGATGCCGCACGGGCTGTAGGCGGCATCTTCGAACTCGGTGTAAACAATCACCTCGCCGCTCGGGTTTGCACCCTTGAACGCTCCGGCGGCACCGATGCCCGCAGCCCCTCCACCGACCACTACTGTTCTTACGGCCATAATGTTTCCCCTGGTGCTCTTTGGCCCGGGTAGGGCCCAACGGCGTTTACTATCGTCTACATCATAAACACTTTCCTATGACACCGCGTCCACTGCCCGCAAAGGTTCATCCTGTGGAAACACCGACCACATCACGTAAGCCCAGAGCAAAGCGAGTCGTGGTTGACCCCGTTGCGGCAACCGCAGTTGCTCAGGGCGTTGATGGCGGGACCGGACAGCCGTCCGGCGTGAACGGGCTCGAAGAAATCGTCGACTCAATTGGTCCGAAACTGCGCGAACTTCGCGTACAGCGGGGCATGTCGTTGCAGCAGCTGGCTGAGCGTTCCGACGTGTCGGCCGCGGCCATTCACAAAATCGAACGCAGCGGCATGGTGCCCACCATCACCACGCTGCTCAAGATCGCCGGCGCGCTCAATCGCCCGGTGTCGTACTTCGTGGAAGAGACCCAGTCCGACAACCGACCGGTGTCGTTTATCCCGGCGGGAAGCCGTCGGCCTTTGTTCACCAGCCATCAGGGCATCGACCTGGCTGGCATCTCCGGCCCATACGGGCGGTTCTTTTTGGCTGGCGCTTTATCCACCATCGAGGTCGACGCCAGCAGCGGCAAGCGCCCCATGGAGCATCCTGGCGAAGAGCTTCTCTACCTGCTCGAAGGTGTGCTCGAACTTGATGTCGACGGCGAGCGCTACCGCCTCACTCCGGGTGACGCGTTGCACTTCCGCACCGACCGTCCCCACCGATGGAGCAACCCCGGCACGGAGCCTGCAAAAGCCGTCTGGCTGGCGCTGCGCCCGTTCTAGGAACTATCCCTGGCACTCGGCTGTCCGGGGTAACCGCCCGACTGGCTTCGGCCTGGCGGCGACAGGCCCGTTTCAGTCACGTCTCGTTTCACCAAGTGAAATCTGATGTGACTGGAACTCGGGTCGGCTGCCGGCTATCGCATACGAGCACTTCGCAAGCGCAGTTAACTGAGCGCAAGCCGCAGGCCGAGGAGCAGGTCGCATCCCGAGGTGGCACCCGTGGCGGCGACGGCCTGCTCGGCCTTATGGGTGGGAAGGCCGGTCGCGATGGCGCTAAGAAGATCATGAACCGGTTCGATGGAGTGGCCGTTCGCCGCCCATTTGAGGAATGACCGCGAGATCTCGTGCGTACGGGCGTTTTCGGCGGCCGCACGTAGTTCGGACGGGGAGAACCGCTCCGTCAGTGAGGCGACGAGCAGTATCCCAGCGAGCACGTCGTCACCCGACGGGGTGAGACCAGGCCCGAGGCCTGCAAGTTGACTGACCGTGCCCAGGAGATCATGGTCGTTGAGTGCCTGGCTTGCCCGTTGCACGGCGGCGCTCCCCGCGATGGCAGAGGCATCCGCGCTCGGTAGCCCGGGACGTGAGCGCAACAGATCGTTGCCATCGAAACGTATCGGTGCCCAGCAGCGTTGTGAGCCTTCACCGAGCGCAGCAGAGCGTGCCATCGGAGCGATGATCGGTTCGAGGAAGAAGGATTGGCCGGCCTCCACCGGCGGTACCCGATGCACACGAAGGTGCAGGGGCCCCCGGGGAACTTCCGTGGTCACGATGGCAAGAACATCGGTGTCGAGTTTCACGTAGGCCGCCTTTGAAAAGACGGCGAGCACGCGCGCATTCGAACCGCCCGACAAATGAGGTTCCCAGGCTAGGCCGGCGTCGACGGCTCTTATCACGCCAGCTGACGGTCGAGCGCCAGCAGGGCATCCCGAAAACACGACAGCGGCGCTTCGGCGACGCCGGCGCCGACCTGGCCGGATCCGTCGGACACGTGAAGGATGCCGGTGGTGACCTTTGGCGTGATGCCGAGCTCGACCACCTTGCGAATGTCGACACCGACCGGCGTGCCACGGAAATCGAGCATGGGGATTTTGAATCGGGAACTGCGCCCGGCACAGATCAGATCCATCTGCTCTGTGGTGGCAAGGGCATCGCTCATGGTCCCGCCCACAAACGCGGCAACGGATGGGGACCCACCCGCGGCGGGGCCGCCCAGACCAACCAGCTCGAGCACCGCGCTGTCACCCATGTCTTTCGCCGCCGTCTCCGGCCCCTGCCCTGCGTAGTAGAGGGCCTGACCAATCGGCGGGGCAGGGCACAAATACCACGTGTCCGAGCCCGCCACACGAATGCCGAAGTCGGTGCCGTTTCGCGACATGGTGGTGACGATGGAGGAACCGGTGACACTCATGGCCGACCCGGTGACGGCGCGGGCCGCTCCCATGGCGGCCGTGAGGAAGAACAGGTGGTTGGACGCCAGCCATGTGGCCAGATCGATGCGCCGAGGGTCGGCGAGTTTCATCAGATGGGGGAGCAGGTTGCGGATGAACAGGTTGGTAGAGGCCTGGGTACGGATGTGGACGTCATCACCCATCTGCACGCCCTGCGCAGCCCAACCGAAAACGTCGATCGGTCCGTGCGATTGGATGGCGTCATTGAGCAATGGTCCGGCGATTTGCGCAAGGAACTGTAGGCGAGCGATGGATGCTGGCGTCTCCCGGCCGAACCACTGCACCTCACCCGGGCCCTGGTTGAGGGGCGCAAAAGCGCGATTCCCGAAGGACGGATTATCGACGACCCACACGGGCATCGACGGGCCGAGCGCAGTCACCATCGGTACCGCGGTGTCGTGAAGGTTGGCCGAGTCGAGGGCGATGTGACCGCCGGCCAGCATGGCATCCGCGCTCTCGATGGTATCGGTCCACCCTTCCGCGACCACGGCCGCGCGCATGGAGCGGCGGAGCGGATCGCAGGCGTCGGCATACGTGATCGGAGGGCCGCAGTGAATCAGCATTTTCCCCTCGAGCCCGGGTACAACCATGCCGGCGGCCGAGACCCCGACGATGCTCGGGTTTGCTTCAAGGCGTTTGAGAACTTCGGCGTTGGCCGCATCGACGGTGGCGGCATGCTGGCCGTAGAGGCGGGTGAGCGCGGCCACAAGCTGCATGTCGCCACCAGCCGGTATGCGCCAGTCCACCGACGCGACTGGATGTCCCTGGTCGTTCACGGCGTCGGCGAAGAGCGACAGGCCGACGTTCACGACCGCGGCCGACGTGGGAAGGGTGGGGATAACGGTCGTCATGGCGATCCTCCGGGAATGAGAGGTGAAGGAGGCTGCGCGATGTCCGAAGCTAAACGGCGCACCGTTTCCTCCGCAGTGTCGAACTGGTAGGCCCGTGCCTCGACATGGGAGCACATCACGGCGACTTGGGCGCGGACGTCGGCGATCATCGCCCGCATGGGCTGCGCTGCCGCGCCGCCCGGTGCCTGGCGGGTTGCGACGATGGCGGCCGGATCGAGCGCGGCCGCAAGGTCGCTTGGTTGCAGGCCGAGTGGCCGACCGATGGTGGTCATCGCCGCTGCGTCGAGATCGGCTGTCGTCATGTCAACAGCGCTTCGACCGCTCGCCGCTACCTCTCGGACTGCCGCGCCGACGGTTCGGTAGGCGGTGCGATAGTCGAGGTCGCACCATTTCATGACCTGTTCGGCCAGATCGGCGGCCTGACTGAAGCCGCCATTCAGTTCATCTTGCAGCCGCTCCTTGTTAAAAGTGAGTGTTTCCACCACACCCTTCGAAAGGCCGGTCATGCGCTTCATCTGGTCGAGCAACAGGGGTACTTCTCCGTAGGCGAAGATGAGCGAATCACTGCGCGCCGATGGACTTTTCTGTACCGCCAATAAACCGGTCACATGGCCAATGACCACGCCGGTCGCGCCGCGGATCATCGACAGTGCGTAGGGGTTGTGTTTCTGCGGCATGAGGATGCTGGAACGGCTGTATTCATCAGCCAGGTTCGCGAAGTCGAACTCACTGCTGGCAAAGATTTCCAGATCTTCGGCGAGCGATGTTTGGGTGATGGCGAGGCTGGCGGCGGCTGACGCGAGTTGGATGAGGCCGTCCACCTGCCACATGGCGTCGCGG
>JANMCE010000085.1:0-1698 GCA_031360915.1 Actinomycetes bacterium
CCCGAAGACGTGGCGAAGGCCTACGACGACAAGCGACTACTCAGCCGATGGGCGCCTCAATGAAGGCCACGCCCGAAGACGTGGCGAAGGGCTAGCCAATTTCGGGTCGTTTGACCTGGAGAAATGTGGCCAGTTGCGAGCGGTCCTGGGTTAGACCCAATGCCGTTCAGTTAGAGCGTTCGGATGATCGGTGTTGGTGGTTTGGTGGGCTGGGGCCATTTGGTGTGTCGGGCTCGTTTGACGTGCCATTTGGGCATCTTGCGTTTGATCAGGCGCGGGTTTGATCGGAGCCGGCGTTTCGGGTTCAGCCGACGACAGACCAGCACGAGCGCGTGGGCCCAGCCGCGGTCACCGCCCAGAGGGGGAAAAACCGCGCGCCTGTGACAGCGAGCGGCGAGTGATTCGTAGCGCGGCGACGAAGCTGACCCGATCCGGGTCGACGTGGGCTTCTATCGCGGCCGCGAACATCAGGGTGCGGATCGCGTAGTGGCAGCACAAGTGACCCCAGATCTCTTGCAGGACCAATGCCGGTGACTTAGAACGCAGCACCACTTTCGAGCCGCGCTGGTGGGTCTTGAGTTCATCGAAGATCGTCTCGATCTCCCACCGCTGGGCATAGGCGGCGGCGAGTTCGGTGGCCGTCACCTCGGTCGGATCGAGCATCGTGGTGAACAGTCGCAACGGTCCGGTCTCGACATCGCGACCGTCATCGACGGTGTAATCGACTACACGCACGACGACGTGTTCGGCGTTCACCTTGGTGTTGTTGAGTCGCATCTCACCGAGCCATGACCCATCCGCCAGCACCTCGATCTGGCGGGGTGTCACGTTGTTTTTCGCTCGCCACAGTAAGTCTGCTCCGGTTGCTGCAGCCCGCTGCCATAAGGCGAACCCGGTGAAACCTCGGTCAGCGAGCAACACCATCCCCGGCTCGAGCCGATCCACCAGGAGTCTCGACAACGCCGTCTCCGACATCGTATACGGGCCGATCTCAGCGTCGAAGATCGCATGGGTCCCGCACTCGGCCAACGTCACCAGCCGGGCCTGCGGGAACGCCGAGCGCTCACCCTTGTTCACGCCCGGCCGACCGAAGAACTCGTCATTCACGATCGTGTCGGCAACGTCCAGCGTGGTCCCGTCGATCGCCACCAACCGGCGACCCGCCAGCCACGAACCAGGCGTGTTCTCCGTCGCTAACGGGCGCGCGACCCGATCGAACAGTCCTTTCAACGGCTCGGCACCCAACCGGTCACGAGCCTGGAAGATCGCCGACTTCGACGGCAACTTCACCGGGCCGGCCTGCCCCGACTCTGTCCACGCGAGCCCATCAGTCATCAGTGCCAACACGTCCTCATACGAGCCCTCCGAGTGCAGCGCCATGCCCATCGCGAAGTACGCCATCACCCGCGCCGGCAACGACCGCGACCTCAACTCGGTCCGACCACAGCCAGCGATCACCTCATCGACCACATCAGGCGGAAACACCCGAGTCAACAAGCCAACCGACACCAAATCCGACAACCGCGTCAGCGACTCCGGCTTCCTCCACCCCAAACGCGCCATGCCACAAACTACACCCATGTAACACTAACTGAACGGCATTGCGGCTAGACGATGGTCGAGTGTGTGATGCTCAACGACCTGCTCGGCTACAAGAGCGCACCTGTCCAGCGAGGCAGCGCATCATGTCGGAAAACG